>JBDRWA010000034.1:0-16696 GCA_039802145.1 Caldifarciminota bacterium
CGATGAGGCTAAAGCAGTAGTCATACTTGGGGAAAATGCTCAGGATATTGCTGAATTTTTTGATGATATCCAATATAAAAATTATGCGATTGCGGATAGTATGGATGAAGCAATAGCTTATGCAAAAAAATTTGCTCGTGAAGGTGACATAATTATGCTAAATCCTGGTTTTGCTTCATTCGGTCATTTTCGGGATTTTCAGGAAAGAGGAGAGGCATTTAAAAATGGTGTCCTCAAACATTGACCATATACTTTTGATAGCGGTTATTATTTTGCTAATTCTTGGTGCTATTTTTGTATTCTCGTCCTCCTATTATCAAGCAATGCATGAGAGTGAAAACACTTTCTATTATTTATTCGGTCATATAAAAAGGCTTTTGGTAGCAATGATATTTTTTATTTTGGGATTATTTATTCCCTATGAGAAATTAAGGAAGTTTCTACTTCCTTCTTTCTTTTTCCTCTTAGCTGTTTTAGTTTTTACCCTCATAATAGGCAAGTTTCAATATGGGGCAAGGCGGAGTATATTACTCTCTTCATTCGGTATCCAGATTTCTGAGTTTGTTCGTGTGTGGGTGGTTTTTTTCCTCGCCAACTTTTTCGTGAACCATCCTGATACCGCGAACACAAAAAGTGGTATTATTATAGCCACAATGCTTCCTCTGTCCCTGATAATACTGATCGCTGCACAACCCTCAATTTCAGTAGCAATTATCACTTTCATGACATTGATTAGTATGCTGATTTACGGTGAAGCGAAGATAAAAGCGATGACTCCGGTGTTATTGCTGGGGATTCTCCTTTTCATTGTTGCGCTTATGGTATATCCTCATGTACGCCTTAGATTGTTCAGTTTTATTTCGCATCCTACATATCAGGTTCAACAATCTTTGATTGCAATTGGAGGAGGTGGGCCTTTTGGTAGAGGTATCGGTGCCGGAATTCAAAAATTTCTATTCTTGCCGCGAATTCATAATGATTTCATCTTTGCCCATATTGCTGAAGAGACCGGTTTTATTGGTACGTTAATAATATTTATTCTCTACTGGGAAATATTTTTAAGAGGATTATCAATTGCCCAGACTATGAATGATGAATTTGGAAGGCTTGTTGTTATGGGATTGAATACAACAATTTTTGTAATCTTTCTTGTCCACATTGGAGTGAGTATAGGTTTATTACCGCCAACGGGTATTCCACTACCGTTTATCTCTTACGGTGGTTGGTCGCTATGCGCAAATCTTTTTTCAATGGGCATAATTTTGCAGATTTCAAGGATGAGATAAAGATGGATAAACTTTTGATAATAATATCAGGAATCGGAACCGGTGGACATTATTTTCCAGCAGCGGTAGTCGCGGATGAGTTCAAAAAGAATAAGATAGAGACATTGTTCTTGGTGCGCAAGAACTATCCTGAAGAAGAAATAGCAAAAAAATATGATCTGAAAACTTTTTATATTGAGCCCAAACCATATTATGGGAAGTCAATATTAAATAAAATCACCGCCCTTTGGAAGGTAGTTGAATCTATGTCAAGATTGAGCAAAATCACCAAAAAATGCGCCGGCATCTCATTTGGCGGATTTGGTTCGTTGCCTTTGATTTTATCCTGTATGATAAATAATCAGCCGTTCTTTTTATTCGAACCAAACTGTATCCCAGGCAGGACAACCAGGATGTTTGCACGATACGCACGGAAGATATTCTTGGGTCTACCCACTGCAATAGACTTGAAAGGAGATACGCTCATTACGGGCATTCCAGTAAGGCAGGAATTCAAAAAATTTGCAACCAGAGATACTTTTTCTAAGAATAAAACAATACTTTTTATGGGCGGAAGTCAGGGTGCGAAAAGATTAAATGAAATGGCAATAAGACTTCAAAAGGTTTTACCGCAGGAATATAGAATTATAATAATCAGTGGAAAAAGGGATTTTGACTGGGTTAACAGGGAAAAGGATTTTAGAACTGAAGTTATATCCTTTACTCCAGAGCCATGGAATATTATTGCTGAGGCGGATCTTGTTGTATCGCGCGCAGGTGCACTAAGTGGATACGAACTTCTGGTAATGAAAAAGTCTGTTATATTTATTCCTTTTCCTTATGCGGTCGATAACCATCAATATTATAATGCTGAATACTTTGCGAAAACGCCAAATGTGCGAATTATTCTTGAGAAAGATTTAAATGAAGAATTGTTACTGAAATTGATTGAAGAGTTGATAAATAATCTGGCAAAAGTAGAGTCTATAGAATACAACATTGGACTTAATGCAGAAAAAATTATTGTTGAAACCGTGCTTAAGGAATTGATATGCAAAAGGTTTTAGGAAAGACAAGTCGCATTCATTTTATTGGTATTGGAGGCATCGGCATGAGTGGTCTGGCATTGATCTGCTATAACCTTGGATTTGAAATAACTGGGTCTGATATCAAACGTTCGTCCGTTATAGAAGAACTAAAAAAATTGGGTATAAAAGTGAAAATTGGTCATAAAAAGGAAAATATTACAAAAGCAGATGTTGTTATTTATTCAACTGCGATAAAAGAAGATAATTGTGAGATTCTTGAGGCAAAAAGACTAGGAATACCAGTGATACATAGGGCTGAGCTTCTTGCCGAATTAACGAGGATAAAAAATTCGATCTGCATCTCAGGTACACACGGTAAGACTACAACCTCTTCAATGATTGGGGCGGTATTAGAAAAAGGTGGATTGAGACCAACTACAATCATTGGTGGAATTGTAAAAGGAAAGAGTCAGGCAAGATACGGCAAGGGGGATTATCTGGTATGCGAGGCAGATGAGTCTGATAAATCCTTTCTCCGCCTTTTGCCCTCGTATGCAATAATAACCAACATTGAACCGGAACACTTGGAATATTATAAAGATTTAAGAGACATAGAGGATAATTTTGTATATTTTGCAAATCATGTTCCATTTTGGGGTTGTGTGTTTTTAGGTGCTGATTCGCCAAGTAGTTTGAGTATCAAGGACAGGATAAAAAGAAGAGTAATTCTGTACGGGTTAAGTAAAGATGCATATTTAAGGGCATATGAATTGGAAAAAGTTAATTTTGGGGTCAGGTTTAAAGTATTATGGCGCAACGGATATATTGGAAGATTTGAGATAAATGTGCCTGGGCAACATAATGTTTTAAATAGCTTGGCAGCAATAGGTATTGGTTTAGAATTAGAAATACCTCTGTGTAAAATAAAAGATGCCCTAAAAACATTTAAAGGTGTTCACCGAAGAATTGAATATCATGGAAGTATAAATAAAATTATGATATTTGAAGATTACGGACATCATCCAACTGAGATAAGTGTTACCCTGCAAACTCTGAAAGACTACTTTCCTGACAAACGTATCATTTCCGTTTTTCAACCCCATCGTTATACGAGAACCTATCATCTTTTTGACCAATTCAGTAGGGCATTCATATTTGCCAGCATTGTGATAGTGACCGAGATTTACCCTGCCCATGAACTTCCCATTCCCGGAATAAATGGTGAAGCCCTTGCGCGAAGAATAGGCAAGGAGCAAGGGGATGTTTACTTCATTGAATCTTTCAAAAAAATAACAAAATTTTTGAAGCAGGTAGGAAAACCGGGTGATATCATTGTTGTTCAGGGCGCGGGTGATATTAATCGGATAATTCCATTGATATTTAAGGAATTAAGATGAAAGAAATTTTTACGGGCATAAATGGTATAAAAGTTCTGACTGATGAGCCGCTGAGCAATTATACATCATTTAGAATTGGGGGTGATGCGCGATATCTGATAAAAGTCTATAATCAATCTGCTCTGATAGAGTTGATGAAGGTTATCGAAAATAAAAGATTGAATTATTTAACCCTCGGTGAAGGCACCAATATATTATTCCGAGATAGAGGATTTGATGGTGTAATTATTAAATTAATGGGCAAATTCAGAAGAATAAAAAATAATGGAAACATATTTTTCTGTGGGGGAGGAGCACTGATAAAGAATTTTGTAAATAAAGCAATGGAGAAAGGATATACCGGAATGGAATTCCTCGCCGGAATCCCTGGTTCAATTGGTGGAGCAATTAAGGGTAATGCAGGTGCATTCGGCAGGTCAATATCGGATATACTTTGTTGGATAAATATCTTTGAACCAGGGTCAGAGATAAGGATAATGCAAAGGGAAGAGATTAAATTTGATTACCGTTATTCTGATATCGCTGATAACGCTATTATCCTTGAGGCAGAATTCAGATTGAAGAAGGGTGAGCGAGGGGTGATAAAAAGAAAAATTAATGAATTTTTAAAGATTCGCAAACAGAAGCAGCCGCGCGGTGCATCTGCTGGGTCTTTTTTCAAAAATCCAAAACCACTCAGTGCCGGACGGCTCATTGACGAGTGTGGCTTGAAAGGTTTACGGGTTGGGGATGCTATAATCAGCAAAAAACACGCAAATTTTATTATTAATCTTGGAAAGGCAAGCGCTCAAGATGTGATAAGGATTATGAATGTTGTTAAGAGAAGAGTGAAAGAATTAAAAGGCATTGACCTTGAGCCAGAAGTGAGGATCGTATAATGACTAAAAAGATAATTTTTGTAATGATGATATTACTGCTCATCTTACTTGGAGTAAGTCTTTTTGTTTTTCTTCCTAAAGAGGAAAGGGTGAACTATATCACTTTAAGTGAGGTCATTCCTGAAGCGAATATTTTATCTGAGACCGAGGGAATCATTGAATACAATGGTAAGAAGTTCATTCTTGGCTTGAATGATTTAAATAGAAAAAGGGAGCTGATAAAATTGTTACGTCTTGATACACTTAAAGAGTACAAAATAATTGATATGCGTTTTAAAAAGCAAATAATAGTGAGGAAGGATGTATTTTAAATTATTTTCTATATTATCAAAAATTTTTTTCATTGAGCACCCCAGGAGGTGTGCATGGCAAGAAAAGATAGAATCGTTGGTATAGACCTTGGAACAACTAAAGTTGCGGCAATCATTGCTGAGGTAGAGGACAACGAATTAAAGATAGTGGGCGTTGGTTCTACTCCTTCCTACGGGTTAAAAAGAGGGGTTATTGTTAACTTAGAGAAAGCAATAACTTCTATCAAAAAGGCTGTAGAAGAGGCATCCAAGATGGCTGGGGTAAAGGTTGATTCTTGTTATGCTGGAATATCAGGTTCTCATATTGAAAGTATTAATGCCCACGCAATGATTGCTACATCAAGAACCGGGGGTATAATCACCAAGCGTGATATTGAAAGGGTCATTGAGCAGGCAAAGGCGATAATCCTGCCAATGGACCGGGAGATTATTCACGCTATCCCCATTGAGTATATCGTTGATAATGAAAAAGGAATAAAGGACCCTATCGGAATGAGCGGTGTAAAACTTGAAGCCGAAGTACATATCGTGACCGCTGCCATTGCGTCCGCACAGAATATTTATACTGCACTTCACCGTGCCGGATTGAAAGTAAAAGATCTTGTCCTACAACCACTGGCATCTTCTTACGCGGTATTACAGCCAGATGAAATTGATTTGGGTGTTTGTCTGCTTGATATTGGCGGCGGAACTACTGATTTAGCAATTTTCTATGATGGAGCGATACGTTATTCCCAGGTAATCCCATTGGGTGGCGAGTATATTACCAATGACATTGCGATTGGAATTAGGACTCCGCATAATCAGGCTGAAGCAATCAAAAAGAAATATGCAACATTGAGTTTACGTGAGGAGGAAAAAAACGAAGAAATAAAAGTGCCAGGTATAGGTGGAAGGGCAGATAGGATGATTACAAAAGAAACACTCTATAATATTGTGAGCCCAAGGGTCGAAGAGATATTGATGATCGCCAATCGGGAGATAAAGAAGAGTGGCTATGCTGATGTTTTAGGGGCAGGGGTGGTTATCACCGGTGGCACGGCAAGACTCGGGAATCTTGATAAATTTGCTGAAGAGATATTTAATCTGCCAGTAAAAATTGGTATTCCGAAAAAGATAGGTGGACTTACGGACATAGTTCTGGACCCGATATACGCCACTGGTGTCGGGTTGATTCTGTATGGCTTTGAGAAGAAAAATCTCTCGCTCATTCCAAGAGAAAAAGGGATGAGCATCATTGAATCAATTAAAAAAAGGTTTGAAGATCTATTTAATAAATATTTTTGAAAGGAGGTATTATGTTAGGCTTGGTTCAGGAGCCAAGATTTTGTGCTAAAATAAAATTAATTGGAGTTGGTGGTGCCGGCTGTAATACAGTGAACTTTGCCTATGAATTCGGTATTGAAGGTGTAGAACTTGTGGCGGTAAATACGGATGCTCAACATCTTTATTATTGTCAGGCTGGAGAAAAGATACAGATTGGTGTCAATCTTACAAGGGGGCTTGGGGCAGGGGGTGACCCGGAACTTGGCCGCAAGGCAGCAGAAGAATCTAAAGAAGAGATTAAAAACATTGTAAAGGATGCAGATATGATTTTTATCGCCTGCGGAGAAGGCGGTGGAACTGGAACCGGAGCCTCTCCAGTTATTGCTAAGGAAGCAAAGGATGCGGGTGCTTTGGTAGTTGCGGTTGTGACCAAACCTGCTAATTACGAAGGTATGAGAAAATGGAAGATTGCAGAAAAGGGCATTGAAGAGTTGTCTGAAATTGTGGATACGTTGATTTGTATCCCAAACGATAAGATCAATATGGTTTTTCCTCAGGAACAGCATGCGACTGAGATATTAAAAGCAGGAAATGTTGTGCTTTTTAATGCAATTAAAGGTATTGCTGAATTGATAACTAAACCCGGCACAATAAATCTTGATTTCAATGATGTTCGCGCAGTAATGACCGAACGTGGAAAGGCAATATTCGGACTTGGTATAAGTGAAGGCGAAAATCGCGCAACTCAGGCAGCACAGGCAGCGATCTCTTCACCACTCTTGGATAATATTTCAATCAGCAGCGCACGCGGAATTTTAATAAATATCAGTGGCTCGGATGTTAAGATGAAAGAAGTCACCGAGGCCGCCAATCTTATAATGGGAACAGTGAACAATCAAGATGTTAATGCTAAGATTGGATTAGTCGTTGATGAATCGTTGAATAACAAAATTCAGATACTGGTAGTTGCTACAGGTATTACCGAAGAGCTCGGTGAATCAAAAATTGATGTTGGGATGCGGGCTGAGAATTATGAGTTTCCAACTTTTAAGCGCCGCGAAATTAAGAAAGAGACAAAGGAGAAGGCATATAACCCCAACGACCTTGAAGTACCGACTTTTTTAAGGAGACAGGTAGATTAACTAAATAGCCCATTAATATTTGTTTTTAATATTTTCCATAGGAGACGGTTTTGAGTTCTATTATTTATGATTTACTAATCATTGGCGGAGGACCAGCAGGTTTGAGTGCTGGAATTTATGGAACACGGGCAGGTATGAAGACAATCATAATTGAAAAGGGTATTCCTGGTGGTACGATAACAGCCACTGATTTAATTGAGAACTATCCGGGATTTCCTAATGGTATTTCAGGTATGGAACTTGGTGATTTGATGAAGAAACAATGTCTGAGATTTGGAGTGGAGATAGTAAATGGGGAAGTAAAAGAAGTGATCCCCCAGAATGAGTTATTCAGTGTAAAAACCGATCGAGGAGAATTCTTATCACGAACTGTGATCATTGCGACTGGTTCTTCACCTCGTAAACTTAATGTTCCCGGAGAGGATAAGTTTATTGGCAGAGGCATCAGTTACTGTGCCACCTGCGATGGCCCACTTTTTAAAAATAAGGATATTGCAATAATCGGTTGTGGAAATTCAGGACTTCAAGAAGGACGGTTTTTACTAAAATTTGTTAGAAACATAACCTTTATTGAATTCTTACCATATGTAACTGCGGACAAAATTCTCTATGATTATTTTAAAGATGAGAAAAGGGTTAATTTCCTTTTGTCCCATGAGGTAGTATGTATCAATGGTCAAACACGTTTGGAGTCCATCACAATTAGAAATAGAATTACCGGGAAGGAGGCAATAATAAATGTAAGTGGTGTATTTATATATGTTGGATTGGTGCCAAATTCACTTTTTGTAAAAGAGCTTGTTGAAATCAACAAAGACGGTTTTATAGTCACCAGTGAAAATTATGAAACTTCAATACCGGGAATCTTTGCTGCTGGTGATGTAAGGGCTAAAAAAGTCCGCCAGGTAGTGGTGGCTTGTAGTGAAGGAGCGCAGGCAGCGTTAAGTGCATTCCATTATCTTAATAAAATAAAATAAGTACCTTAAGTATTACATCTTCTGCTTGCATTTTGAGAGTATTCATATATACTTAAAATATGAACCGCATATTCATTTATATAGCAATCATAATTCTGGCTTTTTTTATTTTGATTTCAAAGATTTTTTCACCGATCTGGCTACTTGTACTGGCAATATTTATTTTATGGCATTATCACAAACAACTTGATGTAAAACCTTATTTCTATTTCAGCCTCTTTCTCTTTGTATGCTATGTAATATTCCATTATTTTTCGATTTTATTACCATTTATTATTGGTATTTTTTTTGCATATATTATTGGCCCAGTAGTTGATTTTCTTGAAAGAAAAAAATTACCGCGCCTTTTTGCAATATTGATTATCGTCCTACCTCTAACTGCACTTGTACCAGTAATAATATTTCTTCTCACAATCAATTTGATCAATGAGTTAAAATTTCTTGTAAGTAAAATTCCTGAGTTTGTCAACCAAAGCAGGGATATTGTGAGTTCAATTATTACTATGTTAAATTCGGTCGGCATTGATATCAATCAAGATTTTATTGTAAATACAATTACGAGTTATATCGGTACAATTATAAATGGATTGCTCCAAACAGCCCTGCGGATCGGACAGGGTGTTAGAGGTTTATTATTACTCATCTATAACTTTGTTCTTATTCCTATATTTACTTACCTTCTTCTTGCTAAGAATGAGTCAATCTCAGTCTGGCTGAAAAATTTATTGCCCTTGGAAGAACAGGATAGATATCTCAAATTTATAGAAAAACTTAACATGAGTTTTTCTCGTTATCTTCGTGGACAGGTTATCCTGATGATTATCGTTGGTATAATCGTTGGTTTTACACTCTGGGTATTAGGGATAAAATACTATGTGGTACTGGGGATAATTGCTGCTGTGGGTAATTTAATACCGAATATAGGCTTTGTCTTGAGTTTTATACCAGCATTTGTGATTGGCTTATTTACACCGCCAGCCTTAATTAGTATCTTCAAAATTATGCTTGTTTATATCGGCGAACAGTTACTTGAAAATTTCATTATGGGGCCGCTGATTATTGGGAAGGCATCAAGATTAAATCCCGTGGTGGTAATAATTGCTCTTTCTTTGGGTGGAGCAGTTGGAGGAATCTGGGGAATAATATTTGCCATACCAGTGGTGATCTTTGTGCGTGAATTCTTAAACCATTTTTTCAATTTTAATTTATAACTTTGCTTTTTAAATTATTAAGTTATGGTCGGTTTCTTTATTTTTATTTTCACATGGTTTGACTGGAAAGTTATTAAGACAGAAAACTATACAGTTATTTATAAACCAGGGTATGAATATGAAGCATTGCACACATTGAAAAATCTTGAATATTATCGAAAAAATGTGGTTAGACTTACAGGAAATAACCCCCGGATAGTGCCCGTGGTGATAGAAGATATGGGGATCTTAAGTAATGGTTATACTGACCCATTTTTCTATAACATTCATGTTTTTATAAATCCACCAAATTTTGATTATTATCTTGAAGGGATAGAAGACTGGTTCAGAAATGTAAGCGTCCATGAATTTACACACATTGCTCATATGACAAAAACTACTAACTTACCAAAACTTCTTACCGGTGCTTTTGGTTCACCATTTCAACCTAATATGTATTCGCCAGGCTGGCTCATTGAAGGCATCACGGTATATTCAGAATCGCAGATTTCGCCTTATGAGGGGAGATTAAATGATGGATTTTTTGATGCTTACCTTGAATTAAGGGCAAAGGAAAATAAACTTCCCGGCATCGTTGAAACGACTTATGAACCATTATCATTTCCCTACGGTGGCATTTATCTCTATGGCGGCGAATTTTTTGATTTTCTCGCTGATAAATATGGTAATGATCGGTTTGCTCGTTTTTTCGAAACTTATGGCTCATATCCCTGGGCACCTCTCGGTGCAATCTTTCCTTTTTTGGGTCCTGACCACGCAGCGACAAAAGTCTATGGCAAAAGATTCCCTGTCCTTTTTTCTGAGTGGCACCATTATCTGAAAAGTAAACCGACAGAGAAAAATTATGATGCCGCGAGATTGACCAGCGATGGATGGTATATACCTTCAATGGTAAACTATCAGAGCAAAATTTATTATGTGCGCGAAAAGCCTATTAAAGTTAATGGATTTTCCTATGAGGTACTGGTCCAGCTAATGGAATACGATTTACAGAAAAAAAAGGAAAAGATTTTCACCACAATTGATAGTTGGTTAACGACAAAGATGAGATTGTATAATAATAACTTGTATTTCTGTTTAGCAGAGATCAAACAGGCAAAAAATGTGTATTTAAACGGATTTGGAATAACTTCGGTTTTAAAAAGAATAAATTTAGAGACTAAAAAATCGGAAATTTTATTGAAAGATGATATTAGAACCTTCTGTGTTTTAAATGACTTGGCAATCATTTATATTAAAAATAAGAATTCGGGTTTTGGTTCTGAAATATGGTTATACACACCAGAAGAAAGAAAGAAATTATTTGAAGTTGAATATTTAATAAACGATATAGAGACAAATGGCAAATGGATTATCGTTTCTGCAAAGAAGGAATTTGAAAATACTGATTTGTACATTCTTCATATAGAAGATGAAAGTTTAAAACCTCTTATCAATACACCATGGGCTGAAGGCAGTCTTTATTTCATAGATGAGGACCTTCTTGGTTTTATCGCCAACTATAAAGGCAGACACTATGCCTACGGAATAGATCTTACTAATCCCGGGCAGATTTATCAGTATATAAAAGCGGGATTTGTTAACTCCTTTGTCGTTCTTGATACCATATTAACTTTCAGCGGTTTAAACATGGATGGTTTTGATATTTATAAAACACAGCGCCAGCAGGAATTGTTTAAACTAAAGGATGATGAATCCGCACTGAAACCTGACTTTGGCTCACTCAATATTCAAACAAAAAAAGGTAATTATTTTGATATTGCCGGGACCCTCTATCCATCAGCGCGTCTGCCAGTTTTCCTGCCCGTAGATTCTACTTTTAAAAAATGGCTTTACAGTGCGGTGATTGCTGGTGCAGATGCAACTGGTGAGAATTTTTATTTGACCTGGCTTGGTTATGACCAATTAAGTGATGAACCTTTATTGATAACTTCACTCCAGTCTCATTTCTTTAGCCCGCTTGCGCTGGAATTTTTTTATGATTTTGCTACTACCATCAACATACTATTTTATTATCCGATTTATAACCGTTTGCATTATGGAATATCAAACATTACACTTAGATTTTCCATAAATTCCTTTGAAAATTTTGTGCGCAAAGAAATTTCTCCTGAAATTTCATTCACTGGAAAATCCCCGTATTCTACCTACTTTGGAGATTTTTCCATCCCTTTAGAAAGAGTACTCCTTAATTCATCAATTGACCGCACCTGTCTCAGAGGTAAGATTGGATTTAATAGAATCTTGTTTAATGGTGAGGTAAGAACACAAATTAATGGGTTTTATGACTTTCAGAACCCAGATACACCAGCGGTTTCAATCCGTGGTTATAATACAGTTTATGCTCCCGGGATTGCAATATTCACTGTGGAATATTCCAATCCATTATTCAAATTGAGAAAAGGGTTGTGGAATCCAAATATATATTTTGAGGACTTTTTCGGAACAATCTTTTTTGATTACGCAATGTTGCCAGAGAATGAAGATTGTTACAGCCTGGGTATGGAATTTTCAGTAGAAACAAAGATCGGATTTAATTTTTTTAAAATTCTACCCACAGTAATGATTGCCATCAACCGGGATAAAGAACCTAAGATAACTTTAAAAATCAAATCTCTATCACCTTTGAAATCTTAAAATTCCCCGCAGCATCAAATCTAAACATCATAACATAAAATTTATTGCTGGGTCGGTCTCATTAAATATGATTTTATTGCTCTTAGAATATTCACACTTGACTCAATTGAGTTTTGTGAATAAACTGGAATATGAACGGGATATATCTTTACCTTACCCTGAAAGAGACAATTCCAGTAATTTTAAACAAATTTATTAACAGGGTTTCTGCTCAAAATAGACTAATCCAGATTGAATTTAATGGTGATTCATTATTTATTTCGCTTTATCCTTCGGCCTTGGGATTATACATTGATAAAAAGAGGGGCAATTTTTTTAAACTGCATTTTTTTGATAACCATTTGGCAGGAGCACGTATAGTAGATGTTCAACAACTTAGCTTTGCTCCAGTGGTTGATTTCTTTATTGAAAGAATTGAATATGGACAGAAGATTTCTTTTAAGGTTAGATTGTCTTTCTATAAAGAAGGTCCGAACTTCTCTCTTTTTTTTGAAAAAAGAAGGGATTTATTCTCCCGATATATTGAAAAAATCCCCAAACTTTTAGTCCATGATTTAACTCCGGCCCATCTTGAAAATAAAGAATTACTGATAAAGAATTTTGAAGGTATAGATAAATCACTAGCTCAAGAGCTGAATGAAAAAAATTTAATAGAATTGAAAGAGATTATAAATGGAAAATATTGTAAGCCAAAACTCATTTCAATTTCTCCATTAAAAATCAGCCTTTTTGCAACCACCTTTATTAAAGAGTACAATTCATGGAATTTATTACTAAAGGATGGTATAAATTTATATCTCGAAGAAAGAGACAAAATAATTTCAGATATTGAAAAGAAGAAAAAAATTGAAAAATTGGAGAAAATTTTAAATAAATTAAAAGAAGAAATCAAAGATACCGGAAAGATTGAATCCTGTAGAATTGCAGGTGAACTAATTATAACCAACTGCCGTATGATAAAGAAAGGAATGAAAAAAATAAACCTTTTTAATCCTTATACCCAAAAAGAACAGGAAATCAAACTTGATCCCCAAAAGACTCCCCAGCAAAATGCCGAAGACTATTTCAAAGAATATAAAAGATTAAAGAAAGGTATTCCGAAAATCCAGGAAAGGATAAAAAGACTGGAGAAAGAAATTAAATTACTGCAGTCAAAAAAAATAATAAAAGGAAAAACGTCTGAGATATATATTGAAAAATCAAAGGAGAAAAAATCCTTACCTTTCCGTCGGTTCATTTTAAGTTCGGGCTCACTCGTATTTGTGGGCAAAAATGCAAAATCAAATATGGAATTGACCTTTAAATTTGCCCGACCCGATGACTATTTTTTTCATATCCGTGGTTATGAAGGCGCGCATACAATATTGAGACCCGCTTTGAAAAAGGGCCAAAATGTGAGGAAAGAAGATATAGAAAAGGCAGCAGCGATCGCAGCCTATTTCAGCAAGGTAAAAAATCAAAAAAATGTTCCCGTTTCTTATACACAGATAAAATATTTAAAAAAAAGCAAAAAAGGTAAATTGGGAACTGTTATATTGATGCGGGAAGAAGTAGTTTTTGTTGATCCTCTTTTACCTTCTGATACTCAGGAGTGATATTATCCCGGCAACAGTGAATACAATATTAGGTAGCCAAGCCGAAAGCACGGGATTCATATTTCCTGTATAACCATAGGCACGGCAGGACTGGATGAATCCCCAGTAAACGAATGCCAATACAATGCTTATGCCGAGACCAATGGCAATCCCACCGCGATGCAGAACAGTAGAAATTGGAAGGCAAACCAGAAGTAAAATCAGAGTGATAAATGGAAACGAAAAACGGTAATTTAATTCTACATTTTCTTTTGCTACATCCTCGCCTGCACGCAACCGTTTCTTTATAAATTTTGATAACTCAATGAAATTCATTTCTTCCACTGGTTTTGGTGAACGAGAGAAGTCAATGGGTTTTTCTTTTAATTCAAGTAAATCAAGAGTTGTGTGATAACTGATCTTCTCATTATCAAGTGTGTCAAATTCACGCACTGTTGCATCATTGAATTGCCAGTATCCAATGAATTTTCCACTGCTTGCATCTATTCTTTTTGTAATACGCCTTTGCGAATCTATCTTCCAGAGCATAATATTTTTTAATGTGGAATCCTTAGGATTGAAATCTTTTATATAATAAATCCAGTTATCTTCGCCATAATAGAAAAAGTTATGTCTACGCAATTCTGAAGGTAACGGTCTTTTATCAATTTTTGCTGTCTTGTGCCTTGTCAATCTTGCTTGCGCCCAGACCATAACGGTTTCCTGGAATAAGAAGGTAAAGATTGAGATAAAAACTCCTGTAACGATAATTAAGATAAAGAGATTGTTTATATCCATACCCTGTGTCTTCAGGGCGATTATCTCGCGATATTTTGTCATGTAGCCGAAGATAAAGAAAACGCCAATTATTGCTGCAACTGGTATCAATAGCACAGTGTAAGAAGGAATTAGGTAGAGATAATAAATCAATATGTCTCTGAAAGTGATATTCCTTGATAGATACCTTCCGAGATTATCAAATAGATTAATAATAATATAAATGAATATGAGAATTAAAAGTGCAAAGAAGAGATAACGCAGAAAATTACTTAAAACATACCTATAAATTTTTTTCATACTTTCTTCCAGCAAAAAATGGCAGGCTTTCATATTCGGCAAGTAAGAGGAGTATTAATCCGGGAATAAGTAATATTATATTTGGTAGCCACATTGCCCAGAACGGTGGAAAATTTCTGCGGTCAGCAAACTCCTCTCCGGTTAAAAATAGTATATAATAACCAGAAAACAACAGGATACCAAGCAACAAACCGGCAATGCCACCTTTTCTGAACAGATAGCCAAGGGGTGCGCCCATTATTAGAAAGATAAAACAGGCAAAGGCAAGAGAAAATTTTTTATTCAGTTCAATTAGATAACGCGCACGATTCCGTATCTTACTATTTATTACTGAGAGTTTTTGTTCTATCTGAAAGCGAATTACTTGGGTTTTTTCAATTTCACCTCTTTTATATTTCTCAATGGCAGTAATACCAACTTCGTATATTTCTTTTTTAATTCTTCCAATCTCAGATGAAACTCCATTTATATTTTTTATTAATTCGGTAAGATTTAATTCATCATCGCTACGTGCTTTTCTTTCTTTTCTTACAAATTCGCTACTCATTGGTATATTAATAACCTGTTTCTCGAACTTAGTCTTTTGATATTTTGTATTATCAACCAATTGGTGAAGTTCACCATTGTAAAGTACAAACTGCATAATATCTTCGTCTTCAATTGAATACAAATTCCCGCGCGGGGCGGTAATTATTACATTGTTTTTTAGGTCGTATATTGTAATATCAGAAATTTCTCCGGTTTTTTCAATCTTTTTAGCAATATAAATTGTATACCCAGGAAATTCATTTGTAAACACTCCATCAGGCAATCTTACCGCTGGCCTCTTGCGGGCAACATCATACATTAGGTTTCTCGCCCGATGGTTTGCTTCGGGAAGAAGATAGTGATTAAAAAAGATCAAAATTATTGAAATCAAAAGTACGATTATTGTCGGCGTTCGCATTGTTCTTAAAAATGATATACCACCTGTCTTTAGGGCGAGGATTTCATTATCGTGGCTGAATCTTCCGAAAGTCATTACGATGGCGATGAGAATTGCCATTGGGATTGTGTAGGAAACAATAAGGGGCAGGTTGTAGATGAGGATTTGACCCACAATTAAAATTGAAAGTCCCTTTCGTACAAACAGATCTATGAGCCTGAAGAGCTGATCCATTAAGAGTATGAATGTCAGGGCGAAGATAGAAAAAAGGAATGGCGGGATAAACTCCTTTATAAAATAACGATCAATCAAACGTGTCATTTTATGAAGCCTTTACTCTTTAAATTCGTAATTGCATAGAGTGCCTGGCTTAAAGTTGCGATTGCTTCAGGATTTATATTCTCATCGGGTTTTAGGATTTGTAAGGAGATTAGTCGCAAATATGGTAGATAAAGATAAGAGTCCGGTCTTATATATTGTAACTTAATAAAATTAACGGGATTCACAGGTTGAACAAAACTATCCAGAAGAAGAATCAAGTGATTGACTTTTATCGTATCATTCTCATAGAATTTACCATCCGGGGCTGGTCTTAATAATCCTCTTTTTATTACAAAATTTACTGGATCGTTGATTTTACTTGATGAAATCGCACCAATCAGTAATTCTGCACACCGTCTTTTTGTCAATGGATATTTGAGGTCAAACTTCTGGACTACAGAGGCCGGTGCATTTAAAATCATTTGGTTTATTTTATAGAATAGATTATTCTGGTGATAGTAATTATAAAGGTTATAGTAAATCTTTTCCGAGGGATTTTTTCTTCTCGCCAGTTCTTCAAGAATTTTTATTCCATTTTGAATATCACCAATTTTGATATAACAGTTATACAAAAAAAATAGTGTTGAATCCCCAGAAGGTGATTTCTTATAAAATTCTATAAAATACTTTACAGCCTTTTCGTACTCCTCTTTTTCATAGCTTGCAATGCCTTTCTGATAAAAATTT
>JBDRWA010000035.1:0-16644 GCA_039802145.1 Caldifarciminota bacterium
ATTGCCGGTTGCTTCTACTGCAACTTTACAATTATTTCGGAATGGCTCAAAGAAACTACGAATAGCTGTTTCATCATTTTGAAGTCGTGTAGATCTTTCCTTCATCTGCTCGTCGGAGAGATGAATTTGCAAAAATTTCTTATGCAAATCAATACCACAATAATTCATAAACACTCCTTTCGTTAAAATCATATCCATTTTTCTTAAATTGACAAACCTTTTATATTATATCTTTTTGTCAAATTATTTTTATGCGCGCTGGATTATTAGAGGTAGCCGCACCCTTCAGGGTGCGAAATACCCTGGGATTTAAAAACATTTATCCGCAGGCTAAAGCCTGCGCCTACCATTTTACCGGTTACCACCCGACGACTTCAGGTTTGCATTTTTTATTTTTGCACGGCTAAAGCCTTGCCCTACGAGAAGAAATCAAACCAAACCTTGTCTGACACTGAAATTCTTGATGCCCTTACCAATTTTGCCCATAGGTTTTATTGTCTCTAAATAAAACATTTTATAAAAATGTGGAGAGGATTCAGTTATTTTACTATAATAGTAAGATTGTTTATGGAAACGATTTTTATCCCTGATTCATTTCCTTAATTATACTTTCAAACTTTTTTGCTTCATCTTTACCAATCCACTCAAGGCGGACACGGCCTTTTGATAAACCTAATAGTTCAAGGGTTTCTTTTAATATTTTTTCTCTTGTCCTCGCCCTGAAATTACCTTTTGCATAATGGCAGGCATCAGGATAGCAGCCACCGATCAGCACACCTCGGGCATTTAGATTTAATGCCTGGATAATATGTTTGGGTTCAACTGCGCCGCTGCAAGGAATTCTTAGAATTTTTATATTTTCTGGGTATTGGATTTTCATGTATGCTGCAGTTTCAGTGGCGTTGTATGCAGACCATTTACATAGGAGGGCGATTATATCACCGGGCTTTGTAGTTGTTTTAATCCATTCAGAAATTTCTTGGGCGGTGAATTTTTCGAGTTTGCTTGCTGCTGCAGGACAGGCACTGGCACATATTCCACAACCCATACATAAATCAGGATGAATTTTTATTTTATCATTCTCAATTGCTATTGCATTATAAGGACAGGTGCTAATACAGGTTTTACAAACACTGCAGTAGTCTTCGTTTACATAGGCAATAGGTTGGTTGGATTCAATTGTATCATTTTGTAATAGGCTGATGATTGAGAATGCGGATTTTCTTGCGTCAACAATTGTCTCAAAAACCCCAGCCGGAAAACTTGCTGAACCCGCGACAAATATCCCCCTGGGCATTTCAATATTCCCAAGTTTGCCGCTTTCAAAAAGAACTGGAAAATTTCCGTCTGTCTTTATGCCAAGTTTATCAAATGTTTCTTTATCAGGAACAAAACCACCGCTGAGCACAACTGTATCTGCATCAACCTCAAGAAGTTCATTTGTGTAAAGGTCTTCAACTTTTACTACCAGATTGCCATTTCGTTTTATCACTTCCGAAGGCTTGCCTTTTACAAATGTTACACCTCTTTCCCGCAATGTTGTATAGAAATATTCAAAATTCCCGTAACTACGCATATCTATAGCACAGACAAAGATGCGGGTTTCAGGATAACGGTCTATAACGAGTTTTGCTTCTTTCAATGCCAGAAAACAACAAATTCTTGAGCAATAGGGTAAATGTTTGTTGTCGCGTGAACCGGCGCAGCAAATGAATACAACTTTGTGTGGAACAATCGAACCATCGGTAATTTTCCTTTCAAACTCTAAAACATTCATCACATTAGGATATCTACCATATCCGTACTCTTCAACTTTCTTCAAGTCATAGAATTTCAGCCCGCTCGCTACCACAATCGTTCCCGTATTAATTTCAATCATCTTTTCTTTTTCATTGAGGTCTATTTTCTTTGGACATACTTTTACACATTCCCCACATTTATTACAGGCATTAAAATCAATTGCATAAGTATAAGGATATGTGTTGATGGTATATATTGCCTTACGAATTCTTCCATCATCCTGGACAGTGTTCGGACATACCGATACACACGCACCACAGCTGTTGCAATCAACCACACCACGGGGTTTTATCTTCAATCGGACTTTGTAGTCTCCTAATCCACCTTTTATTTCGGTTATCTCAGTGTTTGTGAAGATTTCAATATTTTTATTTTTTACCACACTTGAAATCAAAGGCAGGACCGTATGGCTCCAGGGTGTGCCCTCCGGATATAACCTATCAAGTTTTGCAACCGTGCCCCCTAAAAATGGTTCCTTTTCAATAAGATATGTTTTAATTTCCGCATTTGTTAGTGCCTTTGTTATGTCGAGCCCGGCAACACCAGAACCAATTACCGCAGTGGATTTTGATTTAATTGTAAAGATCTTTTTCTTAAGCCCTGGCCCTGACTTAGATTTTTCAATTGCTGCTTTAAGCAATGACTGTGCCTTATCTATTGAATGATTCATTAAAATTATATGGTCTTTGAGATTTACAAATTCAGCATCTGCATCGGGCAATAAACCTTCCATTAATGATGGGGAGCATCCTCCGATTACCACCTTCTCATCAGAGTCAATCTTTACCGCCTGTTTACAGAGATCATCATACCATTCAATCTTTACATCTGGGCCAAAATCCAAATCAGGTATATTAATCAAACCATTACAATGGCAAAGAATTAATCTCATTTTACACTCCCTTTATAATTTTGAGATAATACCATCTGGTTTAATCCGGTTGAATTTCAAACCACAGAGATCCGGTGCCAATCCAAGTCCGAGTCCTAACAGTTGTGGGTAGTATAACACAGGGAGGCTATATGCAGTATTGAATTTTGTTTCTACTTTTCGCTGATTATCTTCGTACATCACGGTGCAGAATGGACAGATTGAAATCAATGCATCAGCATTATTGTTTTTTGCTACAGAAAGTTTTTGGTTTGCCATTTTTAAAGCGAGTTCTTCATCAACACCCAATACTGAACCACCGCAACATAATTTCTTTTCTTGATAATCTATGATTGTCGCACCGGTCAAGCCAACAAGTTGCTCAAGGGTGTGGGGATTTTCAACATTATCAAATGAGTGTAGATAAGAAGGTCTGAGATAATGGCAGCCATAATGGGATATTATCCTTAAATTTTTTAAGGGCTTTTTTATTGCCTTATTTAAACTATCCACTCCAACATCTTCGTAAAGCATACGAACAAAATGACGTACTTTTATCTCATTTGGATAGGTAAACCCGAGTTCAGTAAACTTCCTACGAAACTCGCCTTCTTTTAATTTTAACTGGGCATCTGAGAGCATAGCAGTACAGGAATTGCAAAGTGTGACAACATCAAGGCCTAAATTGCTTGCCAGTCCTACATTCCTTGCTGCCATTAATAAAGAAGTTTCGGCATCAAGTGCTTTTAAGGGAAAACCACAGCAGGAGCCCTCTTTTAAATCAACGAATTCAATACCGAGTTCTTTGGCTACATTTCTTGTGGCAAGTTCATAATGTTGTGCCCGAACCGGCACTGTGCATCCAAGAAACAAAGCATACCTTTTCATTTTGCAATCCTTTCAAAAATTTTTGTTGATTGAAAAATTCTGGCGACATCGGCGATCTTTTTGGCGATTTCAGGTAGCCCCATTCTTTGCCTCTTTCTAAGGTCAAAGTCTTCAAGTTCGTAGAGCCTACCTGAGTTATTAAGTAAATTCAACTGCGCTTTCAAACCTTCAGGGCAATATCCATTTTTTACTGCATAGTTTTTTATTGCATTGATAACTTCCGCAACACGGATTCCCTGTGGGCATCTTTCGGTACAGGCATGGCAATGGGCACAGAGCCATAAGAATGGAGAAGAAAGGACTTCGTTTTTCATCCCTAAAAGTGTGAGCCTGATGATTTTTCTTGGGTTATATCTATCATCCAGATATCGCACCGGACAGCTTGCAGAACAGTCACTGCACCCAAAACATTTTAGTAATCCTTCACCGCCTTCTTGCTTGATAATATCCCATTTAAAATTGATATCAGCATTTTTTAAATCAATCATTTTGCCTCCATAAGTGTTGAAATTATATATATTAGAAATAAAAAATCAAGGGCGTTAATTAAAGGTATTGATTTTTAACATTAGATGTGTATAATTTTTAATCACTATGAAGAAATATAGAATTTTGATTGTTGATGATGAAGAAATTGTGCGTGATGCACTCAGTGAGTGGCTTGATAATTTAGGCTATCAGGTAGAAGCGGTTGAAGATGGACTAATAGCCCTTGAACAGATAGAAATTAATGACTGGGATGTTGCCCTTGTGGATTTGAAAATGCCGAAGATGGATGGGATTGAGACATTACGGAGAATCCGTAGCGTGAGGCCGAAGGTGCCGCTGATAATAATGACTGGACATGGAACTGTTGATAGTGCGGTTATGGCGATGAAAGAAGGCGCGGCAGACTATGTGATGAAGCCGTTTAATCCCGAAGAGATAAATATCATTCTTAAAAAATTACTTGAACATCAGGAGATACTTAAGGAGAACATAATATTACGCAAAGAACTTGAAAAACGGTTCAGATTAGAAGATTTGATCGGGAAGAGTTCTAAGATGCAAAAAATTTTTGAATTAATAAAGACCGTAGCACCAACAAAGTCCACTGTGCTGATCAGGGGTGAGAGCGGAACTGGAAAAGAACTTGTGGCAAGGGCAATCCACAATTTGGGTCCGCGTAGCAAAGGTCCTTTTATCGCAACTGCCTGTGGTGCAATGCCGGAGACCCTTCTTGAAGCGGAGTTGTTTGGTTATGAAAAAGGTGCATTTACCGGTGCTTTAAGCCAGCATAAAGGAAGAATAGAGATGGCAGACCAGGGCACGCTCTTTCTTGACGAGATTGGCGATGTCAGTCTCAAAACCCAGGTTGACCTTTTAAGATTCTTGCAGGAACGCGAATTCCGAAGGGTTGGCGGTAAAGAGCTCATTAAAGTAGATACAAGGGTGATTGCTGCGACAAATAAGAATCTTGAAGAGATGATACGTGGAGGAACTTTTCGTGAAGATCTGTATTACAGGTTAAATGTTATTACCATTGAAATTCCTCCTTTGCGGGAAAGAAAAGAAGATATTCCACTTCTTTTAGAACATTTTCTGAAAAAATTCAATGTGGAAAATAAAAAAGATATTTTGGGGATCAACCCGGATGCGATGGAGTTGTTGCTATCTTATGACTGGCCCGGTAATGTTCGTGAACTTGAGAATGTGATTGAGCATGCGGTCGTTGTAGCAAAGGGGAAAGAGATATTAAAAAAAGACTTACCCAAAAATTTAACTGATAGATTTTCAGTTTCCCGATTCGCAAACAGAGATTTGCGCCTTGACGCAATAGAAAGAGAACATATTCTGAATGTCCTTAAAATTTATGACTGGAATATAAAAAAGGTAGCCCAGGTTCTGGGTATAAATCGCGTGACATTATATAATAAAATAAAAAAATACGGGTTGAAAAAGGTATAAATACTAAAAATCATTTAAAGATTTAAACTTTTATGCAATTCTTTACTAACATTTGGCATTTAATTTTTTACATTCCTTGACTTCACAGTTGATTTTGATATAATTTAAAAGGTGATGTGGATGGCACTTTTTCAATTTAACTCTTTAAGGACTAAACTCGCTCTGAGTTATGTCCTTGCAGTTGGACTTGTTGGGATTTTGTGTTCTATTATAGGTATCGTGACAATCAACCAGGGAATTATCAATCAGGCACAGAATCGGGTGAGTGCGGATTTGAATTCTGCAGGAGAGATATATGACCAGTTTGCAAACCAGGTGTTGAATGTCTGTAGATTTACCGCAACGCGATTTTTCCTAAAAAAAGCATTATTAGAGAAAAAAAATCTGGATATGATACAGGAGCTGGAGAGGGTTCTGAAAACCGAAAATCTTGATTTTCTTTCGGTTGTTGATATAAAAGGGGTTGTCCTTGCCCGTGGGACTAATAAAAATGCGTTTAATGATACCGTCTATAATCCTTTAATCGAATATACATTAAAAAATAAGCTTCCTACATATGCTACAGAGATTTTAACTGCAGAAGAGTTATGTAAGGAGAATCCTAAACTAAAACAGAAAGCTGAAATAAACATACTGCCTACTCCGCGTGCCAAATTCCAGCGCACCGGTGTTGAGACTTCAGGTTTGACAATGATCGGTGTCGCACCAATCCTTGATGATAACGAAAATATACTCGGCGTGGTTTATGCTGGTAAATTGATAAATAATAACTTTGATATAGTTGACCGTATAAAAAACACTGTCTTTATGAATGAACAATATAAAGGACGGGATATTGGCACATCAACCATATTTATGAAGGATTTACGGGTATCAACGAATGTAAAGAATGTTGATGGGACACGGGCAATAGGAACACTGATTTCAAAAGAGGTTTATGATGCAGTAATCGAGAAGGGACAGACCTGGTTGGCAAGGGCGTTTGTAGTAAAAGATTGGTATATAACCGCCTATAGACCAATCAAAAATTTTCTTGGTGAAACGGTAGGCGTTCTTTATGTTGGTATCCTGGAAAAGAAGTATACAGATATGCGCAATCAAATTGTTTTATTTTTTATCGGATTAACTATCATTGCAATACTTGCCGTGACAGGGTTCTCTTATTTACTTTCCGGTACGATTACAAAGTCTATCGGAGAGATCGCTCGCGCTGCGCGCGAAATTGGTAAAGGTAATTTCCCCGAAAGAATTAACATTACAACGCAGGATGAGATAGCAGATTTAGCAAAGGCATTTCAGTATATGATAGATTCTATCAAGAAACGCGATGAAGAGTTGAAAAGATATGCCCAGCAGACGATCGCCGAAGCAGAAAGATTAGCGATAATTGGTCAACTTGCTGCAGGTGTGGCACATGAAATAAACAATCCTTTGACCGGTATATTACTTTATTGCGATTTAATGTTAAAAAATTTTCCTGATGACTCCCCATATAAAAAGAATTTAATTCGTATAAACACCGAGGCACAACGATGCAAAACGATAGTTAAGGGTTTATTGGATTTTGCAAGGGAGAAAAAGCCCGAGATAAAAAAGGCATCAATAAATGAATTGATTGATTCAACTTTAAACTTATTGAAAACCCAGGCAATCTTTCTTAACATAAACACAAAACTTGAACTCGATAAAAATTTACCTCAGATAAATATTGACCCCGGACAAATCCAGCAGGTTATTATTAATATAATAATGAATGGAGTTGAGGCGATGGAAGGGAAGGGTGAGCTCACAATAAAAACAGCGTTTTCTGAAGACAAAAATTTTGTAGTTATATCAATATCAGACACCGGTCCTGGTATAAAACCCGAGCATATTAAGAAAATTTTTGAGCCATTTTTTACAACCAAAGAGGCAAGCCATGGTGTTGGACTCGGGCTTTCAATAAGCAAAAGGATTATTGATGACCACAAGGGGGCGATTGAAGTTTATAGCGAATTGGGTAAAGGAGCGACATTTAAAATCAAACTGCCAATTAATGTTTAAAAATTCAACAAAAAACTAACGATAAATAATCAGAAAAAAAGTGTTTAAAAAATATCCATCAAATCCGTCAACGTACTCGCGCTCATAAAAAAATCCATTGAAATTTCATTACTTTTTTCCACTAATCTGGCACGGATTTTGCACATTAATATAAGTGATGAAATGTCCATTCCTTGAAGAGATTGTTGTAAACTATTGTGCGGTAGCCGCGGTGCGGAAGATGATTCCAAAGGGCAAAAGTAAAGAACTCTCAAAATGTGAAGAAGGGTATTTTGATTGTCCTGTTTATCAGAACTATCTGATGATGAAGAAGAAAGAGAGCCATAAAGACAACAAAAAGAAGGAAAAATGAAGTCTGATTTTCCTAAGATACTTGTAATCGATGATGAACCAACGATCTGTGATGCCTGTTACCAGATTCTCACGGATAAAAATTATTTAGTTGAAATTGCCAATAGTGGTTCAGATGGATTAAAAAAATTTGATGACTTTAAACCCGATGTAGTATTTATTGATTTGAAGATGCCCGGGATAAGCGGAATGGATGTGCTGAAGGCAATTGTTGGCAGGAAAACGAATGCGATCCCGATTGTTATCACGGGCTATGCCTCAATTGAAACCGCCGTAGAATCAATGAAGAATGGTGCGTTTGATTTTCTCCCTAAGCCGTTCACTGCTGAAGAGTTAATTGTTATTACTGAGCGAGCAGTTGCGAAAAAAAGAGACCTTGATGAAAAGAACAAAATTGAGAAAGAAAAAGAAATGATGCGACAAAACTTTATCTCCCTTGTTTCTCACGAATTACGCACTCCGCTTGTTGCAGTCATACAATATCTTGAAGTCCTTTATGGTGGAATGGCAGGTCAGATTTCTGGACAGCAGAAACAGATTATTGAGAGAATGAAGATAAGGTTGAATGAACTCCTTGATTTGATAAATAGATGGCTGAAACTTGCTCGTATAGAAGAATTGAATATTAAAGATAATTTTCAGGAATTTAGTTTGGAACCGTTGATTGATGAATCGGTAGAATTGATAAAGCCGCTTGCTTTGGAGAAGGGAATAAAGATCGAAAAAAAGTTCGCAAATGAAATTTATGAAGTCTTTGGAGAAAGGGATTTGATAAAAGAGGTCCTTATAAATTTAATTACAAATGGGGTTAAATATAATCAAAGTCAGGGTTCGGTTGTTATAAATTGCAGAAAAAATGGAGACTATATCGCAGTCGATATAACAGATACAGGAATTGGTATTTCAGAGGATGAACTCAAAAGGCTCGGTGAAGAGTTTTATAGGGTAAAAAGAGAAGGCGTTGCAAGTGGTTCTGGTCTGGGACTTGCGATTGTGAAGAAAATTCTTGATATCCACAATGGCAAACTTGAAATCAGAAGCAAATTGAATGAGGGGAGCACATTTACAATTTATTTACCCATTTCAAGTAGTATGAAAGGGAATGAAAAAAGGAGTGAGTAATGAAGAAATCAAAAATTTTATTCATTGATGATGATAAGGATTTTGTTGAGGCAAACAAAATCATTCTCACTAATGCAGGATACGAAGTTATCACTGCTAATGACGGAAAGACTGGAATGCAAAAGGCAATGAGTGAAAAGCCTGATTTGATAATTCTTGATGTTATCTTGCCCGATATTAATGGCTTTTCGGTCTGCCGGGAACTGAAGGAGAATGCTGATTTACAAAATATTCCGGTGATACTCTTTACGGCCATCGGAACCAAAACAGGTGGTTATCCAGAAAATATCGGGAAGCAGCATAAGGCAGATGCATACATTGAAAAGCCGGCGAATCCAAATTTGCTTTTAGAAAAGGTCAATTTTCTTTTGACCACTGCGACACCGAAGCCGAAAACAGAAGGTGAGAGACCCAAGATTTTACTTGTTGATGATGACCCGGATTTTCTTGAGGCAACAAAACAGATTCTGCTGGCAAATCGCTTTGAGGTGATAACTGCGAAAGATGGCGAAGAAGGTATCCAGAAGGCGAAGATTGAAAGTCCAGATTTGATATTTCTTGATGTGATTATGCCGGGAAAGGATGGGTATACGGTATGTTATGAATTGAGGAAAAACCCGCAAACAAGGCCGATTCCAATCATTATGCTTACCGCAATCGGACAGCAATTATCCAAACCCGAATATGCTGTGGATATTGCCATTGACCACCTTGCAGATGATTTCATTGATAAACCAGTTGATACGCAGACCCTTTTGAAGAAGATAGAAAAACATCTGTTATTCAGGTAAAGGGTAAAATGGCTCAAAAAGACTCAAGAGGTAGAAAAAGGCACGAATGGCAAAAGGGCAAAAAAATGGCTTTAAAACAAAAGGGGGATTATGAGCGGTATTGATCCAAAATTTAAATACCGAGTTGCCCAGGAACCGGGTGGTGAGAAGATAAAATTGTGTTTTGCCTGTGGTATCTGTACGGCAAGTTGCCCGGTGCGCGAGATTGATGATAGGTACAATCCGAGAAAGATAATAAGGATGATTCTCTTAGGAATGAAGAAAAGGGTTCTGGAGAATGATTTTATATGGTTTTGTTCAAGTTGTTATGCCTGTACTGAACGGTGTCCACAGGGTGTGCGGTTTACGGATGTGATGAACGCAATTAAGAATATTGCAGTAAAAGAAGGTTATGTGCCCAAGGCATTTATCCAGCAAATTGAACTACTGAAGAAACTTGGCAGGCTCTATGAAATAGATGAATTTGATAATAATAAACGTTCGGCACTTGGACTACCAAAGGTCTCAAAGACAAAGGGATTTACCGAGAAGATTATGGCGGTGACAGGGATTGATAAACTTTTTAACCGAGAGAGCAATGACAAATAATTTAATGGTAATTCTCCAAATCTGCATATAATAATAATGAGCGATTTTAAACGGATACCAAAAGATGGTTTAAAGGTTGGGGTTTGGAAACACGATTGGTTTTTGTTTAAAGGTTTGGTAAAGTGTTTTGTCAACAAAACCAACAAACCAAACCCTATCACATTTCTAAACCTAAAACTACACCTTTTTGTTCAATGTTGTTTTGGATTTCGTGCTTCGGATTTTGGATTTGCTTGTCCACTTCGCCATTACGATAAAATTTCAATTTTACCCATCAATATTTCAGATTTTAGCAAAACAAGGGGTGAGGTTTTATGAAGTATGCATTTTTCCCGGGCTGTACGGTGTTGGGTCGTGGAAGAAATTATGAACTGTCAGCGAGGGCAGTTGCATCAGCGCTTGGTATTGAACTTTTTGATCTTGATGACTTTGAATGTTGCGGATTTCCGCTTAAATCGGTTCACTATGATACATATTTCTTGATGGCAGCACGAAACATTCTCGTTAGCGAAGAGAAAGGATTGGATATCTGCACTCTTTGCAGCGCCTGCACTGGTTCATTGACCGAGGTGAATAAAGATTTGAATGAAGATTTTGACCATAGGGCAAAGATTGTAGCACTATTGAAGAAAAGTGGTATTGATTTAAAGATCGGCAAACCAATTAAAGTAAAACACTTTGTCAAAATTCTTTATGATGAGATTGGATTGGAAAAGATAGAAAAAACTATAAAGAAAAAACTGGCGAACCTTTCTCTTGCGCCCCATTATGGATGCCACTATCTGAAACCTTCTGATATTTATGAGAATTCGGAAGACCCAGAAAATCCAAAGTCGTTAGATGAATTGATTGCGGTCACTGGGGCAAAGGTGATAAATTACACGGAAAGATTAAGATGTTGTGGAGCAGGTATTCTTGCGGTAAATGAAGATACTGCATATTCATTGACCCGTCCGAAATTGAAAGAGCTCTCAAAAGATTCTGTAGACGCAATGGTTTTGATGTGTCCTTTTTGCAGTGTGATGTATGATGATAATCAAAAAAAGATTGAACAGAAATTTCAAGAACAATATAATCTTCCAGTGCTTTATTATCCACAGGTATTAGGCTTAGCAATGGGATTGGAACCAAAGACACTCGGGCTTCAAATGAACAGGGTATCAACGAAAGCGCTTTTGGATAAGGTAAAAACAATATAGAGGCAGGATGCAGGAAGTAAGTTATAAGAAAAATATCAATTCTAATTTCAAAATGAGGAATCTTGAACAAATCCTCTGTGATAGTTTAAAGGTTTGGGTTTGGAAACAGGATTGGGTTTCGTTTAAAGGTTTGGCAAAATGATAAATCAGAAGATTGGTGCAGTCTTAGTCGTCGGTGGTGGTATCGGTGGTGTCCAGGCAGCATTGGACCTTGCAGATTCTGGATTTAAAGTATATTTGTTGGAAAAGACACCGAGTATTGGCGGGGTGATGGCACAACTTGATAAAACATTTCCGACCAATGATTGTTCAATGTGTATATTGGCGCCGAAACTTGTTAGTGCGGGAAGGCATCCGAATATTGAATTGATAACCTATGCAGAACTTGAAGGTATTACCGGTGAGCCTGGCAATTTTTCGGTGCGTATTTTAAAAAGGTCACCCTTTGTTGATTGGGATAAATGCAATGGCTGTGGTGTATGCTGGGAAAAATGTCCAATTAAGGTTGACTCTGATTTTGAGTGTGGTCTGGGAAAGAGAAAGGCGATATATGTTCCATTTCCTCAGGCCGTCCCAAACAAGGCGGTGATTGATAAAGAACACTGCACATATTTTGTAAAAGGTGGTAAATGTCGCGTGTGTCAGATCCTCTGTCCAGCAAAGGCAGTTGATTTTAATATGTCCGATAAAATAATTGATATAAATGTAGGTAGTATTATCATTGGTACTGGTTTAAAAACATTTGACCCACATTTGAAGTCGATATATGGTTATGGTAAATATGCAAATGTAATAAAATCTATTGAATTGGAAAGAATCTTGAATGCCTCGGGTCCTTTCCAGGGGCACCTTGTGAGACCTTCTGATAAAAAAGAGCCGCAAAAGGTTGCATTCATTCAATGTGTCGGCTCCCGTGATACAAAATCGGGAAATGTTTATTGTTCTTCAGTCTGTTGTGTCTATGCGATTAAAGAAGCAATCTTGATGAAGGAACATAACCGCGCCCTTGACTGCACAATATTTTATATGGATATGAGGACATTTGGCAAGGGTTTTGAATCATACTATAAAAGGGCAAAAGAGAAATACGGCATAAAATTTAAAAGGGCAATGATTGGTGAAGTCACAGAGCTGAACGAGACCAGAAATTTATTACTCAAATACGAAGATGAAGATGGCAAACTTAATAAAGAAGAGTTTGATATGGTGGTCCTGTCTGTTGGTTTGAGACCCGATGAAAATATAAAAAGACTTGCGGAAGTTTTGAATTTAGAATTGTCCGATTTTAATTTTATTAAATCCATACCATTTTCTCCAATTGAGACACTTCGGCCTGGTATATTTGTATGTGGAACCGCATCCGCACCTAAAGATATTCCGGAAACCGTCACGGAAGCGAGTGCCGCCGCAGAGAAGGCAATAGAATTGATAAAAGAAGAAAGACATAAACTCACCGAAAAGATTGAATATCCTGAGGAGATTGCTGTTGCAAGTGAACAACCCCGTATCGGTGTCTTTGTCTGCCATTGTGGCATAAATATTGCCGGGACGGTAAAAGTAATGGAAGTTGTTGAATATGCAAAAACTTTGCCCAATGTAGTATATGCCGAAAATAATTTATATTCATGCTCTGATGATTCCCAGCAACACATTAAAGAGATGATTGAGAAATATAAACTCAATAGGGTTGTGGTTGCTGCCTGTACACCCAGAACACATGAGCCATTATTCCAGGAGACGATAAGAGAGAAGGGATTAAATAAGTTCTTATTAGAGTTTACAAATATCCGTGACCAGTGCTCTTGGGTCCATTCTCAGGAGCCAGAACTGGCAACCGAAAAGGCAAAAGATCTGGTCAGGATGGCGTGCGCACGGGCAAATCATTTAGAACCCCTACCCACGATTACGATTCCAATCAGCCAGAGTGGACTCGTAATCGGTGGTGGTATCAGTGGGATGAATGCGGCATTGAGCCTTGCCAATCAGGGATACAAAGTTTATCTTGTAGAAGAATCACCAGAATTGGGTGGAAATGCAAGGCATATCAATCAGACCGTTGACGGCCGGAATGTAAAAGAATATCTAAGTTCGTTGATAAAAAATGTGGAAACAAATTCCAATATTAAAATTTATAAGAATAGCAAAATTGAATCGGTGAATGGATATATTGGTAATTTCCGCACAAGGATAAAAAAATTGGAAAAGGAAAGCCAGAGGCAGGAATTGATTGAGTTTGAACACGGTGTAATAATCGTTGCGACTGGTGCACAGGAATACAAACCAACCGAATATCAATATGGCAAAGATCCCAGGATAATTACCCAGCGGGAACTGGAAGAAAAGATATTTAACCAAACATTTCAACCATTCAACTATAAGACAATAGCGATGATTCAGTGTGTTGGTTCCCGCGATAAAGATAGAAAATATTGCAGTCGTATCTGTTGTGCCCAGGCGATAAAGAATGCCCTGCTTATCAAACAGAAAAACCCTGAAACCGAGGTGGTGATATTCTATAAAGATATACGAACTTACGGAATTAATGAAATATACTATCAAAAGGCAAGGGATGCCGGCGTATTATTTATCAGATATGATGATGAAAATAAACCAGAGATTTCCCTGCGAGACGGTTCACTTTTTGTTAAGGCAAAAGAAATGATACTCAATGAGGAAATAGATTTGTCTGTGGATTTAGTTGTTCTTTCTGCAGGGATAGTTCCTAACGAAACAAATAAAGAAATTGCTCAGTTGTTAAAAGTTCCTTTGAACGAAGATGGATACTTCCTTGAAGCACATATGAAACTTCGCCCGGTTGATTTTGCTACAGATGGAATATTTATTTGCGGAATGGCACACGCACCTAAAACGATAGATGAATCAATTGCCCAGGCACAGGCAGCAGCCGCTCGAGCTGGAATTGTTCTTTCCCGAGATACGATCGAGGTTCTGCCTGCGGTTGCCGAAGTTGATAGGGAGAAATGCATTGGTTGCGGAATATGTGAAAAATTATGTGCGTATCAGGCGCATGAATTAAAAAGGACTGAGAAGGGCTATCGTTCAGAAGTCATTTCGGCTTATTGTAAAGGTTGTGGTAGTTGTGCAGCATCCTGTCCTCAGCAGGCAATAACGATGAAACATTTTACTAATGAGCAGATAATGGCAATGGTGGAGGCATTATGATGAAAAATTCTAAATCCGAAATTCTAAATTCTAAACAATATTTAAACTCCAAATTCCAAAATCCAAAATCTAAACAAACAATTCTAAACAAAACCAACAAACCATACCCTATCCCATTTCTAAACCCCAACCAATATACTTCAGATTCAAATAGGAGTTACAGTGTCTGATTTTCAACCAAGGATTCTCGGTTTTCTATGCAACTGGTGTTCTTATGCTGGTGCTGATCTGGCGGGTGTATCAAGAATTCAGTATCGCCCGAACATCCGTGTAATAAGGGTGATGTGTTCAGGAAGGGTTGATCCGGTTTTTATTGTTAATGCTTTTATGAAAAAGATAGATGGTGTTATGGTATTGGGGTGTCATTTTGGCGATTGCCATTATCTCAATGGAAATTATAATGCAGAAAAGAGGATTATTGCCACCCAGAAACTCCTTTTATATACAAATATTGAAAAAGAAAGGTTATATCTTGATTGGGTTTCTGCTGCCGAAGGTGAGCGGTTTGCCAGTCTGGTTAATACATTTGTGGATAGAATAAGAAATTTGGGTCCAATAAAAATAAATAAAGATACAGAAGATATGTTAATATCGGTCCGAGATGTCCTCCAGGGTGAAAGATTTAGACATCTCACCGGTGTGGAATATCAAATAACAGAGATAGGTAATGTATATGGTGAAAAGATAACCCCTGAAGATTATGATAAAAGACTTGAAGAGATTTTATACGAAGAATATACCAAGGCAAGGATATTGAGGTTATTGAAAAGTGAAAATTTACCTACTCCACAGATTGCCCAGAAATTAAAGATTGCTCCCGATATTGTATTTAAATGTGTTTGTTCCCTTCAAGAAAAAGGTAATCTATCAATGATGGAGATAAAAGATGGATATCCGATATACAAGGCTAACAAATTCTAATTTCAAAATGCGGAATCCTGAACAAATTTTCTATGATGGTTTAAAGGTTTGGGTTTGGAAAAAGGATCGGGTTTTGTTTATAGGTTTGGTAAATTGTTTAGCATTTGGGGTTTAAATTATGAACCAGAAGATTGGTGCAGTCTTAGTCGTCGGTGGTGGCATCGGTGGTATCCAGTCAGCACTTGATTTGGCAAATTCGGGTTTTAAGGTCTATTTGATAGATTCTGCACCGGCAATCGGTGGAATAATGGCGATGCTTGATAAGACATTTCCGACGAATGACTGTTCAATGTGTATTATGGCGCCAAAACTCGTAGAGTGCGCACGCCATTTAAACATAAAAATTATCCCTGATGCAAAGATTGAAGGATTGAGTGGTGATGCAGGAAATTTTGTGGTAAAGGTAAGAAAGAGAGCACGATATGTAGATACTACAAAATGTACTGGTTGTGGGGAATGTAAGAAACATTGTCCAATTGAAATCGCCGATCGATTTAATCAGGGTTTAACAAATAGAAAGAGTGTTTATATTGAATATCCACAGGCGGTTCCGGCAGTTTATGCAATTGATAAAAACAACTGTATTGGTTGTGGTGTTTGTGAGAAGTTGTGTCTTGCTGGGGCAATAAAATATAAAGACAACGACCTTGTTGAAGACATAAATGTTGGTGCGATAATTTTATCCCCTGGGGTTGATATATTTGACCCGAAAGTTTATACAAAATTTGGTTACGGAATTTATAAGAATGTTGTTACCAGTCTTGAATTTGAGCGTATTTTATCTGCCTCAGGACCTTTTTCCGGACATTTGCTACGGCCTTATGAAGGTAAGGTACCGAAAAAAATTGCCTTTGTCCAGTGTGTCGGTTCAAGAGACCCGCAGGTTGGAAAAAATTACTGTTCTTCAGTTTGTTGTACCTATGCAATCAAAGAGGCGATA
>JBDRWA010000036.1:0-16583 GCA_039802145.1 Caldifarciminota bacterium
TGACACTCTCTACTGGCGAGCGCCAGTTGCTCTCATTTGCAAGGGTTTTAGCATTCAACCCGAAAATATTGATTCTGGATGAGGCAACAGCAAGCATTGATGCGGAGACCGAGCAGTATATTCAGGATGGATTGAAGAAATTGATTACAGGCAGGACCGCAATCATCATTGCCCATCGTTTAAGTACGATAAAGGATGTTGATAGGATTTATGTTTTGCATAAAGGAGAGATAAAAGAAGTCGGAACCCATCAGGAACTGCTGGCAAAGAAGGGAATCTATTACCATTTATATCAGTTGCAACTAATGCATTAAGTTAACTTCTAACCATTTTGGTTTCTCCCAAAACTCTCTCAATTAGTTCCTCAACTCAATATTCACACTGAGTCTGCTTCACTTTTCTTCAGCCTTTAGGAACCCTCACCTTATCCTCTTCCTTTCTAAGGGAGAGAGAAGGACAAAATTCTGAATTCGTTTAAATTTCAGGTTAAAGCAGAATAATGTAGACTTTTGAGATCTGATTGCCTTTAAAATAATATGGATTTAAGTTTCAAAAAGTGGTCAGATATTCACCTATTGACTTTTGATATATTATTATTATAATTTTTTATGATTTTGTTATCTATCATCTTCCTGATTGGTGATTTACAAATAACCACCCGCATTTACCGTTTTGAGGAATGTTATGTTGAATTGTGGTATCAGATACCAGTCAGGAATATCATTTCTTTACAAGTGGCGAATCCAAACGAAAGAGAGTTTTCCTATAAACTTCTCTTAACTGCTGTGGGAGAAAAAGACACAACCGTCAGGAAGGGAATAAAACACTTTGTTTCAGATAGTGGTGATTATGTGTATGACTACTTTCCCCTCTGGTTATATCCGGACACTTTTTCTTATCAATTGTTTATCTCTGCGCTTCTAGAGAAGGCTACTATTACTGGTGGTTTTAAAGTATTTAGCGATACCCTTTTATTTTATGCCAGTGATTTGGTGTTAGGTTTGAAGAAGATTAAAGGAGAATCGTTCAGCCGCCGGGGTATTAAGTTTCTTCCCCTTATCCTTCCACAATTTTCCAACTATGATACTCTATTTTCATATATTGAAATCTATGGTCTTGTACCGGATAGTTTATTTTACACAGTTCATTATCAGATTAAAGATAGCCTTAATCAAATTGTTTATGAATGCAACCTCCGGCGTCCCAAGCTTGAATACACGCAGTTTGATACCATTTCAATTCCTCTTTATTCTCTTAATGCTGCAGATTATACTCTTTCAGTTAATATCTATGAGCCTGCATTAAATACGACAGTCACAAGAGAGTGCAACTTCAGAGTAAAAGAGGTATTACCCGATATTCTCTGTGAGAAATTCGCCTGGGAGATAAAGTATCTGGTATCTAAAGAGGAATATGAAAGGTTTTCTAAAATGGATTATAACCAGCAGGTCAAATATCTTAAAAAATTCTGGGCAAAGAGGAATTATAAGGAATTTGAAAGAAGACTCTTACAGGCTGATGAGATTTTTTCGGTTTCCCATTTAAAGGGTCGTGATACACCACAGGGGAAGTTTTATATACTGAAAGGACCACCGGACGAAATAAAAAAGTATGGTATTGAAAAGGAAGTTTTAGGTGATTTACTTCGTCCGGGAACAGATGTTGGACGGTCTCAGGAGTTATGGATCTATGAGCGGGAAGGTATACAGGTTTTATTTAGAGATACTGATAGTGATGGTGTCTATGAACTTGTCGGTGTGACAAAGATTGGTACTCAAGAGTTTCAAGAAAATCTAAAAGACAGGGAGGAGTTATGGAAGCACTTGTACAAATGCGATTGAAAAAGATTTTTCTATTTATTTCTCTCTTTTTCATACTTTTTGCCTTTACCTGTGCCTTAAACATCCTGGCATCTAGATATTATCGCCTCTTAGAAAAAGAGCGGAAACTATACTTGGGATTGAGGGCGATTGATTCAATTTCGGCCGAAAAATATCTCAATCTACCATCGCCAACTGAAAGGAAGTATTTTTATGAAGAATACTGGCAGGGAAGAGAGAAAGAAAGAGAAGAGTTTGAAAAGAGGTGTGAATATGCATACAAGGAGTTTGCGCGCTACGCACCTCTATCTGACGAACGCGTCTTGCTCTATGTAAAACATGGCAACCCAACAAGGCGGTATATAATAACACCAGAGAAGAAGGTTGGAATGGCAAGTAGAGAGTATGTAAGACCAGCAGAGATATGGACCTATAAAGAAGAGGGGATTGAATTTGACCTTATAAGATTGGGTCGTGCCTATCAGGTGATTGCCCGGACCCAGTTTGGAGATAAAGTAGAGATACCATTTTTAAAGGATGATACGGGTTCAGTAGTAATTGAACAGACACTGTCACCAGAGAAACTAAAGTTTACGGTATCAGTAGGCAGATTCAGACAAAAGAAGAATCTTGTGCGGTTAGAAATCTACTCTCTTGTTACAATTGAAACTCAGGATGATTGTCAAATTTATCGTACTATCAGAATCTATGACGAGAAAGACAATTTAGTTGAAGAAAGGAGCAATTTATTAAAACCTACTGGGGTGAAGGAACTCAACTACTATGACGAAAGCAATTTCTGGCTTACACCGGGGGAGTATTTCGTAAAGATGGAATATATTAATTTGAAAAATAGCAAAAGTGGAAAAACCGAATTTGCTGTTAATCTACTGGATTATAAGGACGATGCGAAAAAGATCAGTGACCTTGTCTTTGCCCGATTGATTGACGGGTCATTGACCGATGAAAAATTCTATAAGCCAGTAGGTCGCGTAATTCCGATGGTTATTTCCAAGCAACCGGTCGCAATGCCATTTTACCTATACCACGAGGTCTATAACCTGACGACCAAGGATGGAATGCATTTTCTTAAGATTGATTATGAAATCTATAATAAAGACCAACTCCACAAGGAGATTGTGGACATACTATCCCAGAGCGAAAGCAGTGAGGGTGATGTTGCATACATTGCCTCTAAGTATCATCCTATGGATCTACCTCCAGGAAGATATATCGTTGTCGCCCGGAATAAAGACCTTTTCAGCGGCGAAGAATTTTCAACGGTCGGGGAGTTTGAGTTGGAAAAGGTTAAATAGAGTGTTATTTTGGCGGGCTTGACTTTCATGAAATCGGAATTATAATTGAAGAAGATGAAGCCAAGGTTATCCACTCTTTTATGCCTTCTGGTTATCAGTTGTGGTGACTTAACGGTCCAATGGTTCTCCGAATTTTACCCGGTCGGTTCAGGTGATTGTCATATCAACAATATCTGTTATTTCAAAAATTTTTATGTTACCGGCTATAGTAAACTTAATGGCACAAGGTCGGCAATAATTGCCCAATATGATAATACTGGAAGACTATCTTGGTTCAAAATAAATGAGAATAATAGAAATAAGTTTAGTGAAGGTCTCTGGGTAACCGCAACTACGGAATTTAGCCTGAAAAATAACGGAGTCATATATCAACTAATGAAGACGTGTGATTTTGAAGAAAATAACAAACTCTATTTAATTAAATATGACAGTCTGGGCAAGGTTGTATGGGAAAAAGTAGTGCAAGAATCTAAATACGAAATTTCCGGTCAGATTTTTGTTGGCAGGGATTTTGCTATCTATATAGTTGGGATGATTGACTGTAAATCTGATTCAGGTAAGATATTTATTAAAAAGTATTCGGCAGCGGGAATTGAATACATTAGCAATGAATATTCATTAAAAAGTTTACGGATTGGCAATTGTAAATTTTTACTTACTAACTCCAAGGAGATAGTCACTGCCGGTGTCTTGAAGGACAGAAATAATCTCTTTTATCTTCGGTTTGATTCGCTTGGCGCATTTAAAGAAATGATTGAATATAAAAGTGTTGAAGATGAGGTTGACCTTTGCGATTTCAAAATTGATGAAATGGGAAATCTCTACTTAACCGGTATCGTTTGGGGTATAAACTCTAAATTTGACTGGATAACCATTGTTTATAATAAAGACAATAGCCTTCGCTGGGTAAAGAGATATGATGGACTTGCGCATCAGGATGATATTCCAATGGGGATTCTTGTTGATGATTCGCTCAATGTCTATGTTGCGGGCGGTACCAATAAAAGTGAAAATATGTGTGATATCCTCTTGATAAAATACAACGCAAATGGTGATACACTGTGGGCAAAAAATTTTTCGACAGAGGAAAGAGGTGAATCGATTACTCCGTTTTTTCTTAATACCGATATCACACGCCCTATAAGATGGAAAGGTATTAACTTTCTGTATATTACCGCCCTTAGTAGTAATAAAATAATTCTGCTCAAGTATAATCTGGAAGGAAGGTTGATTAAATGCTACAGATATTCATTGAAAGACAAACCAATTAAATTAACGGCACAGGATGGTCTATTCATCGCCTTAGAATGTGATGAAGAAAATATTACAAAAAGTTATCTTTTAGGGTTGGGACGGTTTGAATTGTTGGGAATAAATCGCTGGGATTAGTGATGGGAAGAAAGGAGTCTTAAATGAAAACTATCTTTTTTACAAAAATGGAGGCAACCGGGAACGATTTTGTCTTGATTGACAACCGGGAGGGCATATTCAATGAAGTTCTTCATAGTGAAGGCTTGAAGGACCAAATAAAGAAGATGCTGGATCGCCATTTTGGAATCGGTGGTGATGGTCTGATTGTGATGGAAGAGATAAAGGGTTATCCATTAAGTATGCGTTATTTTAATCAGGATGGTTCGGAGGCAGCGCTGTGTCTGAATGGTGCACGCTGTCTGGTTGGCTTTGCCTATCGTTTAGGAGTTGTAAATACCAAAGGAAAATTTCTAACGTCCACCGGACCGGTTGGTTTCTTTTATCAGGATAATAAGGTGAGTATTGAGGTTGCACCGCCAACGGAAATAAAATTGAATTTAACAATCAGTTATGGTCGTGAGAAATATAAACTACATTCCCTGAAACTCGGAGTGCCCCATGTAGTATTATTCGTGGATAACTACGATGATATTGATTTAGAGAAATTGGGTCCGGCAATTCGCAATCACAAGACTTTCAGTCCGGAAGGAACGAATGTAAACTTTGTGAAGCAGGAGGACAGAGGCCTTTTCGTGCGAACCTATGAAAGGGGAATAGAGGCAGAGACGATGTCCTGTGGCAGTGGGGCGGTTTGTTCTGCATATATTGCAACAAAACTATTCATTGCCGATTCGCCGGTAACGGTTAAAACTATGGGCGGCGAGCTTGTGGTAACTGTAAAAGATAAACTATACCTTGAAGGCCCGTTTTCTTTTCTTTATGATGGCACATACTATTTATGAATTTTGAAATTCCGGTCGCTTAAATTTATTCCAGAAATTTCTTTGCCACCTGCTTCCTTCTTAAATGTGATCCGATTGGAAGAAATTATTTGGAATTGCAAAAATTTATATTTATGACATTTAAGGAATTTAAATTATGGGCATTATGAAAATTTGATAGCTTACTACAAGGATTAAAAGATATACTTTGAAAGAGTTGCTAATAAGGCTAATTTGCTTGAATCTCTTATGGTAATTGATAATGTTTCAAAACCAAATTACTTGACTTTCGACGGAAATTAGATATGATATAGCTAATGGAAGAGATAGCAGAGAAGATCTCACCAACCGAGGAGAGATTTGAGAGGCTCAGAAAAACAATAGGATTTTTTTTAGGACTCATTATTTTTGTAGTATTGTTACTACTTCCAATGCCCAGTCTTTCAAGAAATGCCCATTTTTTGTCAGCAATACTCGGCTGGGTAGTTATATGGTGGATAACCGAACCGGTTCCAATACCGATAACTGCGTTATTGGGCACGACACTCTGTGTGATAATGGGGGTTGATACAATGAAAAAGATATTTGCGCCTTTTGCTGACCCGATTATCTTTTTATTCATTGGTAGTTTTATTATTGCAAAGGCGATGATGGTGCACCGACTTGACCGCAGATTTGCGTTCCAGATTCTCTCGATTCCGGGTATTGGAAAAAGTAGCAATCTGATCCTTTTTACACTCGGGCTTATTGCCGTGGTCATATCTATGTGGGTGAGCAATACTGCCACAACAGCAATGCTTTATCCAATAGGATTGGGAATTCTTAACACAATTGCTCAATTGCAATCAAAAGATGTAAAGAAAATGAAATATTCTACGGGTCTTATGCTCATTATTGCATACGGCGCATCGGTCGGTGGCATTGGAACGCCTGTGGGAACACCACCAAATCTTATCGGCATTGGATTGATTAAAGAACTTCTGGGTAAGAATATCACATTTTTCAGATGGCTGCTATTTGCAATACCAATGGTTGCGATAATGTATATAGTTTTGTTCTTATTACTCAGATTGTTATTTCCACCAGGATTTAAAGAGCTCTCCGGGATTGAAGAGTATGTAGGAAGAGAAAAGAAGGCGATGGGCAAAATTTCAACCGGGGAAAGGAATGTCTTGATTGCATTTTTGATTACGGTCTTTTTATGGGTATTTCCAGGTATACTGGCAATAATTTTGGGTTCTGATGCCCCCTGCTGCAAATGGTGGGAGGTGCATATACCCGAAGGGCTCGCGGCAATAGTTGGTGCAGTTATTTTATTTATTCTGCCATTAGACTTGAAAGAGAAAAAAGGGACAATTACCTGGAAAGAAGCGGTGGATATTGACTGGGGAACGATTCTTTTGTTTGGGGGTGGATTGTCTTTGGGTAGTCTGATGTTTTCTACGGGTCTGGCTGAGAATATTGGAAAAGGAATTTTGAGCCTCACCGGTGCCAAGGGTCTTTTTTCAATAACCGCAATTTCAATTTTACTTGCAATTATTACCAGTGAACTTACATCAAATACTGCTTCGGCAAATATGGTCATTCCAATAATGATATCGCTCGCAAAGGCGGCGAATGTCAATCCGTTTATACCTGCGCTTGGCGCCTGTCTTGGTTCAAGTTACGGATTTATGCTGCCGGTATCAACACCACCCAATGCAATCATCTATGGCTCTGGTTACGTTCCGATTACAAGGATGATCAGAGCAGGAATTATCTTTGACCTTTTAGGATTTTTGATAATCCTTGCCGGTGTATTTTTACTATTACCATTAATTGGATAATGGATTTTTATAAATTTGCAGACTTGACAGGGGAAGTTTTAAGGATATAATAAATTGTGAATAAATTCCCTGCCTTTATTTTTATAATTTTCAATTTTCTTAATGCTGGCGAGTTCATTAGGAATGGCAGTTTTGAAGATTCACTAAATTTCTGGAGTCCTTATGCACATGGTGAGACTTATACACTAAATGTAGATGAGAACTATGATTCAGACCCGGATTCCGAAGTATATGTAGGAAGACTGGATAGATTGATAACCACAATCTATCAGGTCTGTTATGTACCAACCCTCGAACTCGACTTTTCTTTTAAGGCTCGTTTTTTTGCTAAAAGTTATGATACACTCCATCCACATCCGGCAATTGCATCAATTATATTATCCTACCTTGATACTGATGAGAATGTTCTTGGCGAGACTCGCATTTTCTATTATGCAGAAAGTCTTTACTGGCAACCATCGCCAATTTTACATCTTATTGAGATAAGTGATACAAATTGGTTTTCTGATACAATTGGTATTCTGAATGAATTACAGAATCTTCCGGGCGTCGTTCCTTCTGAGATTGCGAAATTAAGGATAGTTTTATACTGTCAATCCTATGGTTGTTGACCGGGACACGCCGAGGCGAAGGTCTTCGCCGATGATATAAGCCTTGCATATAATGGAACATCTGCCCATTGTACCTTAATTTCTTATTTTTTAGATGACTCGGCAGGAAATTTTAATGGCATTTTAGACCCCGGTGAGGAAGTAGAACTTTATTATCTACTTAAGAATATTGGCGGAGTTGATATACAGAATTTGACCGGCGTTATTGTAAGTTCATCACCGTATCTTAGCATTCTAAATGGGAGTGCATATTTTGGTAGTGTTCCGATTGATTCTCTAATAAAAAATTCAAATCCCTTCAGAATTCAGGCACTACCTAATGCACCCCACGGCACGAGTAGTAATCTTGATTTGATTTTGAATGAAAATTCAGGTATTATTGACACAATCAGGATAAAGGTCATAATTGGCAAAAGAGATTATTTTGTCTGGGACCCGGACAGGAATAATTCAAGTGGTCCCATTGTTCATCTCATCCTTCAAAATCTTGGTTATACCGGTGATTACGCAAATGCACAATTTTATTCCTTTGAGCATCTGAAAAATTATAAATCACTTTTTGTGTGCAGTGGTGTGGCATATAATAACTATGTTCTGTTTAAATACAGTTCTGAGGTCGCAAAGGTAGCAGATTTTATAAACTATGGCGGCAATGTATATCTTGAAGGCGGTGAATGCTGGGCATTTGACCCGTTTGTAATGCACGGTTTTAACTTTAACCCTTATTTTGGCATTAAGCCGATAAACGATGGATATATAAACATGGGACCGATTGAGGGTGAACCCAATACCTTCACTGACCATATGTTATTCAGATACTGTGGTGAGAATTTGTGGCTTGACGATATTGATTCTACAGGAAGCGGGTTCAGGATATTTCGTGATAACGATGACAATTACTATTGTGGAGTGGCAAACATAGCACCGGGATATAGAACTGTCGGAGTGTCATTTGAATTGTCCGGACTTATAGATAACGAGCCATATACAAAGGCATCCCTTCTTGACTCAATAATGCATTTTTTCGGGATAAATCTTGTTGGTATTGAAGATTTAGAAAATCCGCAATCCGCAATCCGCAATCCGCAATTTTTAGAAGTTTATCCCAATCCATTCAGAAATAACTGTGTGATTAAAGCCGAAATCCCAATACCTCAAGAAGCGAACGGTCAGTACCCAGCAGTCAGTATAAAAATATTTAATGTAGCCGGCTGTTTGGTGAAACAATTTAACCATTTAGCCAATTGTCCATTTAACCAGATAGTCTGGTCTGGTAATGATGAACTGGGTCGCAAATTACCTGCTGGTATCTATTTTGTCAAATTGGAGGCGGGCGACTTCAAAAAGGTGGAGAAGGTAAATTTATTAAGATAAGGGTGAAGAAGGAAGAATAAGGGTAAAAGGGGATAGAAGTTTTTAGACCGAATGCCGAAAGACAATAGACGATACTGGCTGCGAAACCGTATAACGAGAGACGAATTAGAAGGAGGGAGTGGAAGTAAATTGTAACAATCTTTCTTTATACTTTTTTGCCTGAATATAGCCTCTCTCAATTGCCTCTTTAGCCTTTTCAAACTGGCTTAGGCCAATACCGGTTGTATCAATGTCTATCCACACACCATTCTTGAGTTGTTTAATGTTATATTCAATCAATCTTGAACTTATCAAATCAAATGTTTTTACAAAGATATCTTTTATACTATATTCTTTTTCTGAATCTTGTTTGGCATTAATTTGAATTCGTGGATATTCAAATCTATGAAGAACATTTACTGCTATGACTTTTTTTGCACCAAGATTTATTGCTACATCTACGGGTACGGGATTAATAAATCCTCCGTCAATAAGAACCCTTCCGCTATATTTATTGGGTGTAAATACAATCGGGATTGCTATTGAAGATCTTATCGCCTGAATCAGATCACCACGGTCAATAATAATTTCAACATTCTCTTCTATATCGGTAGCAACCGCCGCATATTTTATTGGCAATTCTTCAATTTTTGTATCACCAAGATAAGGCTTCAGGAATTTAATAATGTTTTTTCCATTAATAAACCCTTTTTTAGAGATATGGAATCTGAATAAGTTTTTCTTTTCCTTTTTGTCTATCTTTAATGCAATCTCTTCCATCTGTTTTGCTGTAAATCCCCTTGCATAAAATCCACCAATCAGTGAGCCCATACTTGCACCGACAACAATATCCGGTTTAATATTCAATTCTTCAAGAAATTTAATTACGCCGATATGGGCATATCCTTTTGCTGCACCACCGCTTAAAACGAGACCGAGCATCATTCAAAAGATTATTATTTTGCTCAAAGGACTATTGAGGTCTATTATATTTTTGAGGTCTTTGTAAGGTATTTCAACTGTGTAATATCCTTCAACATAGGGACCAACAGTGTAAGGAGAGAATATAAATTCCAGTCCACTTGGAGTTATAACGAAGTTGTCTAATAATTCTGAAACATCTTTTATTTCCCCTTCAACAACGAAGGATGCCCCTTGCTTCTTTAGACTACGGATACAGATGTCAGAAATTATCTTCAGATAATTAGAATTCAGAACGAATAAATCTCCGAGTTCAATCTCCTTAATAATCTCAGAGGTGAGCAAGATATTGAGGGTAGGATAGTCGGTATAGCCATGCGCAGCGCCCGGATAATAACTATAGGAAATAAAAGAAAGGCTTATAATTTCATTGGAGAAATATTCTATATTGTAATCTTCGGAATATTCAGGGGGCGAGGTTTCAAGGCCCGCCGATTCATCTATAGAGGCTATGAAGTCGTTATACCTGGAGAGTGCCCTGTTTCTTAGCGTCTCATTTAACATCTCCTCCAACTTTTTATTATCTATGTAAAACTTGGGATATTTGACACACACATCATAATGTTCTGATTTGAATTCTTTTTCCTGCGCGATCAATTTCAAATTGTACGGAAATTTCTTCTTTCCATCCGGATTTGACCACTCGCCAGTAAGTTTATTAGAATCTTTTAACGAACCTTTAAAAATGCCAGTTAAATTTCCATTCGCATACTCACAAATTTTAAAACTTTTATCTTGGTTGATATTACCTTTCAATTGAATGTATTTATTTATTTTATAATAAAAGTAGTAACCATTCACACTATCTTTTTCAATCTTAAGCTCCATATAAATCTTATGGTTCCGGCCGATAATGCCCCAATAATGATTTCTGTAGTTTGATTCCCGGGCGTTTAAGTTATCTATGAAACATAAGATTATACAAAAAAACATTATATTTTTATTTGCCATACTTTCTCCTTTTTATCAAGATACATTTGGCTAAATTCCATAACATCTAAGAGGTTTCTTCTAAATATAATTTATGCCTTTTCATTTCAATTACATTTTTAAATATATGCAGAAATCAATAAAAATCAAGGGGATATTGGTCTATTGTTTTGGAAAAAGCCTGTTAATATTTCTCTATGGGATAAAAAATAATACTTGACCAATAAAAAATTTTAATTAAAATTATAATGCAATGGAGGAACCATGCACAGGTTTGTTATAGTCTTTATTCCCCTGATAGTTTCTTCGAATCCTTATCTTACGGGTGTTATCAATGAATTTCAGACTGATACCATCCTCGGGCAAAAGTTTGAATTCCACCCAATTGATTATGGCTTTTCCCTTCCACTTTTTAATTCAGAGGTTATAACACCGGCGGGTACTTCCTATGTTAATACATTGATTAACAATCCTCCCTGTGGTTATACCGTTATTGATACATCAATTTTAGAAGGACCATTCTATTTGCCGTTAGATAATGGTTTTATAGAAATCTTTTTACCTGAATATTACCTGGATTGCATTGCTTATACTGATACCTTCCATTCTCCAATTTTTGCCCCTCCAATGGGTTCTTCAGCGGCACGGTTTATATACAAAAAAAATGGTTTAACCAAATTGGACTGGTATATAGATTACACACCAACGCTGGGTGGAGATAATGACGACTATCCAGGGTGCATTATTTCTGGCCATGTCTATTTTAATTACGCTCCTGTTGAAAGCGCACGGGTGACCGCTGTCTGTACGGATAGTATCCAGACCCCGGGGCCATTTCATACCGCTTGCACTACATATACAGATAATACAGGTTTTTACCATTTTGACAGCCTCTGGCCGGCGAGATACTGGATGACCGCTGTCTTGGGTTCTTATCAGCCGCCGGGTGAATTGTCTCCAGAATTGTGTGCCCTCTGGCCGACGGATTTTGATTTCTATTTTGTAGAAATGGAGGAAAATCTATCCTTTGTTTCACCGGAACAAATGCTGTTCTCCGTCTATCCGAATCCTTTCAAAAATTTTTGTGTGATTCGCTACGCACTGAGTAAGAGTATGTCTGGTACTTACTCCGCAACGCCTACCATTCGTATTTATGATGTTACAGGGAGGCTGGTGAGGCAGTTTGATTGCCTATCTACCAGTCAATTTAGCCAAAATCAAATTCTCTGGAATGGTAAAGATAGGACAGATACCAAGTTAACGCCTGGTCTTTACTATATCGTTTTAGAGTCACCCGAATATAAAAGTGTTAAAAAGGCGGTGATGATAAGATAATTTTTTATTGACTTCAGTAGAATTTTTTATATAATCTACTGACTGCTTCTTTTATGGACCGATTGTGAAGGGGAGGAGTAGGAGTTTTTTTAAAATAAATGTTTTGAACAGATGGTGCGTATATAAGATCTGTCGCGGGGCGTGGCGCAGTGGCTTAGCGCACTTGGTTTGGGACCAAGGGGTCGTGGGTTCAAATCCCTCCGCCCCGATTTTTTAAATTTTTAAGCATAATCTAAGGAGAATAGATGAAAAAAATATTACTAATATCCTTCGCTATATCATTTTTAATGGGAATTGATTATAACACCATCCCATTATTAAGATGGGCGGGACCAGCAGGGACGAAGCCGGGAACTTATGAAGACTGGATAACGCAGAGTCCATGTTCAGAATTCTCTTACTTCCTGCATAAAATAGTTTATGGTGATGGCAGGGCAGGTAATGTAGCCATTTTAACCCAGGCGAGCATCGCGGGGGCATTAACAAATGAGATAAATCAATTAATAAACAATTTACAATCTGAGGGTTATACGGTGCTCAGTTATCAGGTATCCGGAGGAACACCGGAAACCCTGCGCACTTTTCTACAGAATCTTTACACCAACAATAACATTGAAGGTGCACTTTTTATTGGCAATCTACCCGTTGCCTGGTTTGAGATTGCTAACGACTTTAATCAATATGGCTATACGGAGTTTCCCATTGACTTGTTCTATATGGATTTGAATGGAAACTGGCTTGACACAATGAACACGGGTAATGGAAGGTATGATGGTCATACTGGTGATATAAGTCCAGAGATCTATATCGGCAGGCTAATGCCAACCGGAATTGGTATAGACACGTTATTATTAAAGAACTATTTTAGAAAAGATAATGCCTATCGACATGATACACTTGAACTACAACATCGGGCGCTTTTCTTCTGTGACGATGACTGGATTCCTTTTGCCGCCCAATGGGCATATGAAGTCTCCTTATTATATCCGGATACAATGAATTACTGGAATGCAGAGACAACCAGGGCAGCGATCTATCGAATTAAACTTGATTCCTGTCAGGCCTGGGTTAGTGTCTTTGCCCACTCCTGGCCCGGAGGACATCAATTTACATATAACAATGGGAATGCGCATGATTATTATTATTCTTATGAGTATACAAACCAAAATCCTCCAACAAATTTTTATAACCACTTTGCCTGTTCATTTGCCCGTTATACTGAAAATGGATACGGCGGTGGCAGGTCAATCTTCAATCAGAGTTACGGACTGGGTGCTATTGGTTCAACAAAGACCGGCAGTATGCTTGACTTTTACTATTTTTACGCGCCCCTTTCTGAACAGAAGACATTGGGTCAGGCATTCAAAGACTGGTTCACCCATATTACTGCAAACGGTGTTACCTTTGATGAATTGTGCTGGCATTATGGTATGACCCTTCTGGCAGATCCGTGGTTAAAACCAACGGGGCACAATTTTGAAATTGCTGAGGCTATCAAAGATAAGGCTTCGCCTCTAATTATATATCAAAATCCATCGGTTAGCCAGGTGAAGATTTTCCTTGGTATCAGTTCGCCCGGTGCTGTTAAATTGATTGTTTATGACTGTCTTGGTAGGGTTGTAAAGAGATTAATATCAAACCAATATACTAAATCAAATCAATGGATATTATGGCGATTCAATGATGAAAATGGTAAGACGGTGCCTCCGGGTGTTTATATAGTCAGTGCGGAAGTGTCCGGGAAGGTCTATAAAGCAAAGGTAATTAAACTTTGATAATTGTATATACCCATTTTTAAATTCAGTTTCGGTATTGACACCGAACTTTAAGCCATTATAATAACCCTGATGAGCGCGGAAGAGCTCTCTAATAGAATTGAGGATTTTCTAATTTACCTAAAGAAAGAGAAAAACTATTCAAATTGTACCCTGCGCGGATACAGGGCTGACTTAAGGCAATTTTTTGATTATTTTAAGGAAAAGAAAATAGCGCTGATTGATTATAATGAAATCGTTCAGTATTTAGCCTTTCTTTTAAAATATGGTGCAGGTCCCCGCAGCGTTGCCCGTAAGTTGTCAGCCTTAAAATCATTTTTTAAATTCCTAAAAAAAAGTGGCGTTATCCCGGAGAATTTCGTTCAGGGCATAAGGTCACCAAAGATGAAACGGCATCTTCCTGGCTTTTTGACCTATAACCAGATAAGTGATACATTTGAGAAAATCCAGGATTTAAGAGACCGGGCAATTATGGAGGTTTTATATTCCTGTGGACTGAGAGCAGGGGAACTTGTCGGATTGAATCTTGAGGATTTGGATTTAAACAGAGAGGAGATAAGGGTGAAAGGGAAGGGAAGGAAGGAGCGCATTGTTCCCCTGGGCCGGGTTGCCCTGAAGGCGATTCTTAAATACCTGCCCGAACGGCGACAGCGGTGTCGAGATAAACCTGATACCCGGGCACTTTTTTTGAATTATCGCGGTGAGCGTTTGACAACGCGCTCTTTGCAGCGGATTGTCCGCAGGTATCTTATAAATTGTGCCAATGCCTCAGGAACAAATCCGCACATCTTGAGACACTCCTTTGCTACACATCTTTTAGAACACGGTGCGGACTTGCGTGCGGTTCAGGAATTGCTCGGACATTCCAGCCTTGCCACAGTTCAGATTTATACACATCTAACAACAAAAAGGTTAAGAGAAATATACCAGAGGGCGCATCCACGGGCAGATTGATTATGCGCTGGTTCTTTTTTATTCTTCTCACCACTACTATCTCCTGCCATCAGCGAGATATCTGGAGTAAGATCAGAGAAGGTAATTATGAAATTATTCGGAAGGGAAGTTACCGCGGTAAATTAAAATATCTGGCCCAGCCAGGTGAACATGAAGCGACAATTTTAAGATTCCGTGCAGATATTGAAAAGAACATCGCCCTTTTTCCGGAAATTACGAAGAAATTTTTTGTGATTACCGATGAATTGAAATATCAATATAAATTCACCTGGTTAGATGAAGAGAAGAACTACTTAATTTTAAGATATTTTGCGCGAATTTATAACCATCCAGTCTATGCTGGATATCAGATTCAATTTGTTATTGATAAAAAAGAAAAACAGATCATCCAGATATTTATAACCGAGGTTCCCCTTGAGTAGCATTCTATTTATTTTTCTCTTACCCTATGAAGACTATTTTTATAAAAAAAATTATCTTGAGGCAATTCGTTATGCAAAACTGGCTTATAAAATTTTTTTAGAAGATGAAACCTTATATTATTTAGGCATAAGCGAACTGTGTCTTGATAGATTGCCCGCGGCAATGGCAAATCTTGAGGAATTGACAAAAAAGAAGGAAGACGCCAGCTTTTATCTCGGAATAATCCATTATCGACTTGGTAATTACATCAAGGCAATGGCTTATATGAATGATGCGCGTGATGTATTTCTTCCTAAGTACTCCTATCTCACTCTCATCCATTTAAAAGACCGCGACCTAAAAGAGGCAGAAAAATACCTGAATTCAGTGGCAGATTCATATTTAAAGGAAACCATTTCGCAATGGATAAAAAATTACCAAACACTTGTTGATGCAAAAAACGCATTTATTGATATGGATTATCAGCGCACAATAGAGCTAATTAACAAAGTTGAAGATTTTTTTGGCTATAAAGAAATTGGATTGGCACTGGCTTACGAAAGACTCGGTGATTATCAAAAGAGTCTTATTTTTTTAGATACTGTGATACGCAATCCTCCATCTTATGGGCTGTTATTGAACGCCACATACAACGCCGGGCGAATAGAGTATGCATTAAGAAATTATAAGCGGGCAGAAGGATATTTGAGGGATTATCTTTCTACTCAGGAGAATAATGCGGCAAAATTTCTTTTAGGCAAAATTTTTATGGAGGAAGGAAACCTGGATTCAGCCAGTATTTACTTTAAAGACTTACCCGATACCATTGATGAATACCTTTTCTATAAAGGGCGTATTGACTATTTTCGGGGAATGCTCGCGAGTGCCGAAGAAAGATTGTTATTGCATCGTGAATATTTCCCGAATTCTTTTTATGCCGACAGTACAGTTTATATACTGGGAGAAATAAATTTTAAACAGGGCAAATACAGACTGGCAATAGATTACTGGACCGACTTGATAAATTTATATCCAAATTCAAATTATGCGGCGGTTACGGCAAAGAAGATTGGCGATGCCTATTTCAA
>JBDRWA010000037.1:0-16407 GCA_039802145.1 Caldifarciminota bacterium
GGTCATTATGATTCAGCCTTAGCCATCAGTTTTGATTATGAGACATCCGCGCCCTATGGCAACTTTCTGAAATTAAATTGCCGAATCCGGGGAATTTTGCTGGATATCACAAATAAACTGGGATTGACGAGAAAAGACCTATCTTTTTACTGGGGGCTTGGTTTTGCAATGAGATATGGCTCATATAATATCCTAAAAATTCTAAAAAGATATAAAGTCCATGCTACCTGGTTTGCCACCGGTCATGCACTTATTAAAGAAAATAGAAAAAAGAAGGCATTTCGTATCAATCAACTGCTCCCCTATGCAACGCGTGAAGCCGGATTCAGCTCACTCGTTACCTGGCGTAAGGACCTGCCCACTTTTTACTTTGAACCATACAGTGATTACCAAAAATATCCCTACTGGTACTTTGGCGACTTGTCTGAACAACTGAAACAATCGGGCGAAGACATTCAATGCCATACCTTCTCTCATCCTTATATTGCCTTAGAACCGCCGGAAAATGTATTGATTGATACCGAAGATTGGCAGAACGCCGCTTTAGCTAATGGCTATAAAAGTGCATCAATTTTATCATTTCCCTTTGGTGGGGATGCCTATCGCTATTATCCGGATTTAGGCTTAAAAACAATGCTTGGCAAGAATATCCCTGCGCAAAAATTTGAACTTATAAATTTAAGCCCATCAATCATTGAAATACTTAAAAAATGTGGCATAGAATTGTTGACAAGATGCGGTAGCAAATTTGACGAAGGTAGTCTAACTATTTCTCAATACAATAATTCTTCACTCTATTATCTGCCGGATTTTGATTTTTCTACCCTAAATTTTGGAAAAATGGATAACATCCTAAACAGAATTATCAGCAATAATGGCATAATAAATATCTGGCTCCATCCCTGCAATGTCTTTACTGAAGATGAAAAAAAGAAATTTGAGAATCTGGTGCGATATCTAAAGACAAAGGAAGAACAGGGATTAATATGGCTGGCGCCAATCTTTGATATCTGGAATCACTACCAGAAAACAAAATCCTGCCATTTAAAAATAGAAACGAGTGGTGATAAATTAAAAGTAATCGTAATAAATAATAATCAATCAGACATTGAAGAACTGGCATTGGATTTGAATCTACGAGACATTGAATTAATCAACAGCGATAATAATATCTTAAAAATTAAAGATCGATTGATAATTAAAAAAATCGGGGCAGGAAGTAACTATAAATTTATGACTTTATATAAAAAAGCGTAACAAGTGGATACCCTGGATTTAGAACAATTGGCTTTGGTTCCTTGGTTTTCAAAAGAACGCCTTCCTGATGCACCGTCTGAACCACCCGTGGATAAAATAAAAGAATATGTCAGAGTCCCGTTTATGAAAAGGAATCGCAACTATCCCCTTTTTTATTCCTGGGTGGAAATTGTCAAAAGTGTTCCTTCTCCACCATTGGTAATATTAGATGCAGCCTGTGGAAGGGGAATTATAGCGCAGGTACTATTTTTGAAAGGTCATCGTGTCTATGCCTGTGACATTCAAAACTACTTCTGCGGAGATAAAGAGATTGATTTTAAACTGGTTGACCTGAACAGAGACTTTCCCTATCCCGATAATTTTTTTGATATTGTAATTAACTGTGAAGGCCTTGAATGTCTTGAATCCTCAATCCATTTTCTCAAGGAGACGGCGAGGGTACTAAAAAACAACGGCCACTTATTAATTTCAGTACCGCATATTTCCAGTCTGGTTGGTCGCTATAATTTTTTCAAAAGCGGAATTCTAACTGGCTATGAAACTGCCCTTTTTGAACGAAGAAATATTATCTACCTTCCGTTATTACAAGAATTATTCAATGAAACGGGCTTCAGAATTGTTCATATCAAGGGGAATGTCCCTCAAGTAACAAAAAAGACCCGATTATTTCATGCCCTTTTGGGAAGATTCCTATTCCTCAACCAGAACGATGCCCTTAAATTTGCCCATTCATTGATTATTGATGCCGAGTTAAAGAAATATTGAAATGGGCTTTAGTCAAAGGAGAATATGGGAAGAGATATTTAGTAGCGAGCCTTACAGATTAGAGGAATTGATTAATGGCAATGAATGGGTCAGTGTAAAGTCTTCTCCACTGTTGCCCTATGTAATTAAAAATATCAATTATAAAAATAAAATCCTTGAAGCAGGTTGCGGCCGAGGACAGTGGGTTATCTATCTACACCATAGAGGATACCAGATTATCGGCGTTGACTTTGCCATATCAGCGATGCGAAAGACAAAATGTGTGGATCCGGGTATAAATCTGATAGGTGGAGATGTTAATCAATTATGTTTTCAGGATAATTCTTTTGATGCGGTTATGTGCTGGAGCGTTTTGGACCACATTGAATCAGGTCCATTAAACGCACTGAAAGAGATATATCGGGTAACAAAACCGGATGGATTTTTATTTATCACTGTCCCCTGCCAAAATCTGCTTTATCTCTGGCTTAAGCCCATACTATTTTTAAAGGATATCCTGCGTAAAAACAGACTCTTAAGGAAAATCTTGAGGAAGGCGGATATAAAAAAAGATTTTTTCCAAAATGAATTCACCGTCCAGAGGTTTCGCAAATATTTAGAATCGACAGGTTTTCAGATAAAAAACATACATCCACTGGGTTATGAGGCTGGTTTTATCAATGTAACACAAAAGATTCTGGGAAGATATTCTAATCTTTTTTACAAAACCTCACAGGGTCGGTGGCTCGGTCTAACAAGGTTGGGTAATTTAATCTGCCGTACCCTTGGTAAATTTTCTCGATTATTAACACCCGACGAGATCTTTTATTTGGCGCGCAAGTAGTATTTTAGTTTATCAAATGGAGAAGATAAAAATAATAAACATAGTTCCTCACCCACCAGCCTACGACTTTTATGCTGAGACACCACCTCCCCCAATTACCTGGAATATTGGCGAAAATCAATGGGTTGGAATCTGGAACAATGAATGGGCCGATTTAATTGGTAATGAAATATTGAAATTGACCGATGAGTTTGTATACGAAGTATGGCAACCTGACCCGAGGGCAGATAAGATTTACTCCTGCACTTATGCGAATGGATTGACCCATAAATTGTTTCCCACAAAACTCCACCGGAAAAGAGTCGGTATTAAAATGATTGAAGAAATAAAATCACCTGTAATCTACCAAAGATTGTGGTATGAAATAAAAGAAAACCCGATAATCCTACACTTAAATGATTTAGGTTTTCGAATTAACCAGAATATTGTAAATTCAATCCCAAATGAAGTACCAGTTTTGGTCCAGTTTCTTGGCGAAAATAATTTTTCTTTTCTGCCATTGTTAAAATTTAGAAAAGATTTAGTGAGCCAAATCTATGAGTGGAAAAATTTTTACAGAATTAAGAGACTGCTCTTGAGAGCAGATGCAATTGGCTATTGTAATTATAAGACATATAACTCATTAAGGAGATATTTCACCGGAAAGATGACGTTTCTTCCAATTGGAATTGATTGTGATTTTTGGAAATCGGTATATCCAAGAAAGATCGCAAAGCAGTTTCTGGGGCTAAATGATGCCAGATTTATATTGTTCACCTCAGCGAGATTGATTAGTTTAAAAAGGATTGACAGGGTGATAAAAATCCTGGAGCGACTTGCCAACAATTTTGATTTTCAATATATTGTTGCTGGCATCGGCGAGCCCAATTATGTGAAATATCTCTTTCAAATAGGAGAAAATTTGATTGCTAATGGAAGATTAAAATTTACCGGCTATTTATCTGATGAACTTCTGCGTACTTACTATAATGCAGCAGACCTCTTTGTTTCCCCCTCCGCAACCGAGGGGATGCCGGTCACCGTCTTGAAGGCATTGGCGATGGAAGTGCCCGTTCTCTCTACCAAGACAGGATTGCTCAGTGATCTTTTGCTAAGACATAATTGCGGTGTTGTGGCACCGATAGAAACCTGGGCTGATATCTTTAAAAAAATTTTTGCAGGAATGGAAATTAGGAAATTGAACAGGCAGATAGTCGTTTCTTTATTCAACTGGCCTGCCATAGCCCGGCGATATATCAAGTTATATAGAAGGCTAGGAGAAAAGGAGAAATAATGAGTAAAGTTATGATTACCGGCGCTGCTGGTTTTATTGGTTCACATCTGGTGGAAAAATTGATAGAACTGGGATATGAGGTAAGGGCGTTTGTCAGGTACAACTCAAGGAATTACTGGGGCTGGCTTGAGGATTGCAGGTATCGTGAAGATATTGATTTCTATCCTGGAGACATCAGAGATTTTGATTCGGTATATAAAGGAATGAAGGGATGCACTGGAGTCATCCATCTGGCAGCGTTGATTGGAATTCCTTATTCTTACATCCATCCATTGGCTTATATAAAGACCAATATTGAAGGGACCTACAATATCCTTGAATCAGCAAGACAACTTGCCATAGAAAATCTTATTATAACATCAACAAGTGAAGTCTATGGAACTGCCCAGTATACTCCGATAGATGAAAAACACCCCATCAATCCCCAGTCCGTCTATGCCGCAACGAAGTCAGCAGCGGATAGCATTGCCCAAAGTTATTATCTCTCCTATAATTTACCAGTAAAAATTGCCCGGCCATTCAATACCTATGGTCCGAGACAATCGGCACGGGCAATCATTCCTACAATCATTACCCAGGTTTTAACAACCAATAAAATTAGAATTGGTGCCTTAGACCCCACCCGTGATTTTACCTTTGTAGATGATATAGTTGAAGGATTGGTAAGAATCTTCAAAAATGATAATTGTATCGGGGAGGCCATAAATCTTGGCTCCGGAGAGGAAATATCAATCGGTGAATTGGCAAAAAATGTCGCAAAAATTATAGGCAAGAATATCGAAATAACCACCGTTGAAGAACGCCTCAGGCCTGAATCCAGTGAAGTAAGGCAACTTCTATCAGATTATACAAAGGCAAAGAAGTTATTGGGCTGGCAACCCCAAACCAACCTTGATAGGGGTTTAAGAATTACCATTGATTGGTTCAAGGACCATCTTGAACTCTATAAACCCGGGATGTATAATATATGATGAGTGATGTAAAGGTTGTCATACTGGCCGGGGGTAAAGGTAAGAGACTGGCACCCCATACCGCTATTCTGCCGAAACCCCTCCTCCCCATAGGAGAGAAACCAATCTTAGAGATTGTAATTACGCAACTTGCCCACCAGGGTTTCAAAAAAATAATACTGGCAGTGGGTTATCAGAGTTCACTCATTGAAACATATTTCGGTGACGGTAAAAGATGGGGTATCCAGATCTCCTATTCAAGGGAAAAAGAACCACTGGGCACAGCCGCACCCATTTCTTTGATAGAGGGGCTTGAAAGTCCGTTTCTTGTTCTGAATAGTGATATCTTGAGTGATATAAATTATCCGGCACTCTTAGATTTCCACAAGGCAAATAAAGCCTTTGCAACGATTGCCCTTTTTCGTAAGGATTTAAAGATTGACCTGGGTGTCATTGAGGCCGAAGAAGATGGAATAATAAAAAATTACATAGAAAAGCCCGTTGTTCCTTATGAGGTAAGTATGGGAATATATGTTTTTGAACCCCGGGTGAAGGAATATATAATCAAAAATGAGAAAATGGATATACCGGATTTAATCAAAAAGATTATTCATAATAAGAAAAAGGTAATTGGTTATCGCCATACCGGCCTTTGGCTGGATATAGGTCGTGTGGAAGACTATCAGGAGGCAGTTGAAATTTTCAATGCTTCCCCAAAAAGGTTTTTGAAATGAAGAGGGTACTCATCACCGGGATAGCGGGGTTTACTGGAAGTCATCTCGGGAAATATCTGTGTAGTTTAGGATTGGAGGTATACGGTCTGGACCTATCGCCCTTAGCCGCATTTGACCAAATTCTCCGCACCAAAATCCATAGATACTATCAGGCAGATATAAGAGATAAAAGAAAAGTCCATGAAATTATCCAATCCGTAGCACCGGACTATTTATTTCATCTCGCTGGTTTGGTTCGGGAAGACGAATTGCAAAAACTTTTGGAAATCAATGTCATCGGAACACAAAATATCTTAGAGGGACTGAAAGGGACAAAAGTTAAAGTCTTAATACCCGGCTCAGCCGCTGAATATGGAATCCTGCCGGAAAACAGACTTCCAATCTCCGAGGATTACAATTTAAACCCAATAAGTTTTTATGGCATAACCAAACTCACCCAGTTAAAAATTGGCTATCACTATTACCTCCAATATGGCTGTGCAGTCTATCTCCCCCGGCCCTTCAATATTTCGGGACCAGGGGAACCGCCCAATTTAGTCTGTGGTTCTATTGCCCAAAAGGTTGTTGAAATAATGAGAAAAAAAACTGAGCCAGTAATAACTGTGGGTAATCTTCAGACCAAACGTGATTTCGTTGATGTCCGCGATGTAGTAAAGGGATACTGGGAAATAGTTAATAAGGGTACCCCCGGACAGGTCTATAACATCTGCTCGGGGAATGCTTATTCAATAAATGAAGTAATTAAAATTTTTTCAGAGATAGCAAAAGTCAATCTGAAAATCAAACAATCCCCAAAACTTATGCGAAAAATCGACATTCCGATTATGTTAGGTGATAATACAAAAATTAAGAGAGAAATCGGCTGGTCACCAAAAATCAAATTGGAAAAGACGCTCGCCGATTTATTAAACTATTATCAAAAGAGGAAGGTATGAATAAACAATACAAAAGGTTAATTGCCAGCAGGATAAAAGAAAATATTAAAGTCAATCGAGCACTTTACAGATCGCTTGAATTGATTGATAAAATCTGCCAGACAATTCTGCAGGCTTACAAAAATGGTAACAAGGTAATTCTGTTTGGTAATGGCGGAAGTGCCGCTGATGCCCAGCACATTGCTGCCGAATTGTTGGGCAAATATTATTTGAAAAGAAAGGGACTGCCTGCGTTATCTCTGACAACCAATCCTTCTTCGCTAACCGCAATAAGTAATGACTACTCATTTGAAATGGTCTTCTCTATACAAATTGAGGCAATCGGTAAACCGAAAGACATCGCCTGGGGTTTTTCAACGAGTGGAAATTCCAAAAATGTAATCGAGGCATTCAAGATTGCCAAATCATTGGGGCTTATTACCATTGGCTTCACCGGAAAAACCGGGGGAAAGATGAAAGATATTGTAGATTATTGTCTCTGTGTTCCTTCTTCCGATACTCCAAGAATCCAGGAGACACATATCCTTGTTGCCCATATAATATGTGAAATCGTGGAGAGAGAATTATTTGATAAAAGACATGAAGAATAAGGCAGTCTTTCTGGATCGTGATGGAACAATAAATATTGATAAAGGGTATGTGCACCGAATCGAAGATTTTGAATTCATTGAGGGTGCAGTTGAAGCCATTGGAATATTAAATGAAAACGGCTTTAAAGTAATTGTGATAACCAATCAATCGGGCATCGGTCGGGGTTATTATACCGAAAAAGATGTTGAAAAACTACATCAATATATAAATTCAGAATTGGCAAAGCATAATGCCCGCATTGATGCATTCTATTTCTGCCCCCACCATCCAACCGAAGCATTGGGTAAATATAGGATGGAATGCAATTGTCGAAAACCCAAAACCGGTCTTTTTGAAAAGGCACTCCGGGATTTTGATATTGATGCCCAAAAATCATATGTAATCGGCAATAGTATTACTGATATTGAATCCGGCAGGAAAATCGGCGCCCGAACAATCTTGCTTACCGATCAACCAATCCCCGATAATATAAGTGATTTTACCGCAAAGAATCTATTGAGCGCAGTTAGGTTGATAAATGAAAAGTAGTAAATAAAGAGTAAACTAAAGGAGCAAAAATGAAGAGAAACAATCTTTTTCATTATAAAAAAAGCGGACTCAAGGAGGATTTAATTGGGACCCGATGCACTTCCTGTCTGTGTTTGCTTATTATGGTAACCGCGGTGAGTGCCGCCGGTCAGTCTGATTCGGCAAAATACCTGTGGAATGCGGGCGATTTCAGATTTGGCGATAGTTTTTTCAGATGTGACACCCCGGATACAATCCTTATTGGCAACCGGGAATTACTGACTGTTGGTTTCACAGAAGGCGACACGCTGTTTGTGATTCCCCGCAGAAGTCTTTCCACTTATGAAGATTCAGGGGGAATGACTATTGACCCGAAGTCGTCAACCATCCAGTGGACCTTCCCTAAATCCTGGGAAGTGATACCGGATAGATATGCCTATGCCACTCTGGGTATTGCACCCGATGAGATTCAAATTGCCATGCACGGAAATTCCGAAAATAATCGCAGTATCTGCCTCTATGCACCGCTGATAAATCTCGTCAATATTTTTCCATCAGACGAGGGAGACCTCAATAATTCTGGGCTTCAGTTCATAGAAAATTTTAATTATGAACAGCCCAATCAATTTCAGAGAATACCATTGACGGTCTTTCCGGACCGTCCAGGGTATGGAGTGGGGCTGGTCCGATTTTTAAAATTGAATCCTAATTATGCCAATATGGGGGCACTTAATGATTCGGTGATTCTCATTGATATTCAACTTGATACAATCTTCGGTGCCTATGGAGATACCGGAAGTGGATATGTAAAGTTTATCCGAGGACAAATTCTTGATACACTCAAATTTGATATTGACCGAACCGGTGCATACCGGATTAATAACGGCACCGAGGTTCGTCCCGGGGCAGTGGAAACTGAAACCCTGAAAATTAAATACCTCCTTTCCAGCAGTGAACAATTTGCCGGTGCAATTTATATAGACCAGCCGACAAAATTTCGCATCGCTCAATATATTCCCGGCATTACCGCTGATTATGGCTGCCTCCTTACACTGACGGGCGACAATGATGATTTCGTAATTTTAAAGGGCTTATGCAAGACCGATAGTTTGATAGTCAGAGGGAACGATGGTTACAAAGGTTATATTCAATATTTACTTTATCGCAATAATAGCAAAACCGGACACCAGAAATTCTCTAAGGACATTACATTTTCCCCGTGCAAATTTGAAGTCTTTCCTACCATAACCAATCAGCTTCTGCAATTGAGATATACACTGGCGGAAAAACAACATATCGCACTTAATCTCTACGATGTTACCGGCAGGAAGGTCGCAACGCTTGTTGAAGGAACAGTTGAACCAGGACACTATGCCTATTATGTTGATTCTGCCTTATTGAGTCAAGGAGTTTATTTTGTAAGCCTCAGAAGTGAAAAGGAAATAAAAAATAAAAAAATCATCGTAATAAAATAATCTGAACTGAAATCTTTGAAGATTGCAATTTATTCGACCCCTGCCTATCTTGACACCACAATCCCGTTAGTTAATGAACTATGCAAAACGGAAGATATTTTTTTAATCATTGAGTATCACGGTGAACAGAGTGTAAGTATTTGGGAATCTAAAAATTTTCCAATAAATTCTTTACTTTTGACCAGTGAGGCCGATGTTTATAATTTTATGGGAAAAGAATTATTAAACCTTATTGATAGAAAGGCGAAGGTTACAATTTTATATTATCCAAGTATAAAAATTACAAATCCCTCAAGGATTTTATCTACCACACTTTTAATAAAATACCTCCACAAAGTCAAGCCGGATATTATTGATATTCATGGACTCCATGCGGTCCCGGCGATGCCATTCTTATCACCGATTAAAATGATAATCACCCTCCATGACCCTACTCTCCATTCTGGTGAAGAAGGCGGCTACGGCTATAAAATTCATAAAAAAATTGCTATCCGCTATGCGGATTGTATCATTGTCCATGACAAAAAGTCAGCAAAGGTACTCAGCCAGCAGTATAATTTAGCGAAGGGTAAGATTGAAAGTGTATTTTTAGGGACCTACTCAACCTACCTTCATTGGCTTAAACCACAGATAGAAGAAGAAGAGACAGTTTTATTCTTTGGAAGAATTTCACCTTATAAGGGAATTGAGTATTTGTTAAAGGCAGAACCATTGATTGCTCACAAGATTCCAGATTTAAAGATAATTATTGCCGGGCAGGGTGATTTCTCGGTTTATGAGAAGATGATAAAAGATAAAAAAAGGTATGAGATTTACAACCATTACATTCCAAACGAACTCCTTGCCCAGTTATTCCAGCGGGCAGCCTGTGTCGTCTTGCCCTATACCGATGCCACCCAGAGCGGTGTCTTGATGACCGCCTATGCATTCAATAAACCGGTGGTTGTTAGTGATGTTGGTGGACTACCGGAGGTGGTGGATAACGGCAAGACCGGTTTTGTAGTTCCACCACGGGATGAAAACTCTTTGGCACGGGCCATAATAAACTTACTGAAAGACAACCATTTAAGAAAACAGATGAAAGAAAATATCAAAAAGAAATCAATGGAGGAGTTATCCTGGGAAAAAATTGCCCGGCAAACATTGGAGGTTTACAAAAAGGCAATCCATAACTGGAATGTAAGGCAAAAATCTTTACGAATTTCATCTTTGTAAATTTTATGACTTCCCTATTAAGATGCCAGCAATGCAAAGGCTTACTTACAGAAGAAAAAGATTATTTCTTCTGTGAACAATGCAATAAATCATACCCCATTTACAAAGATTTGATATTTATGGGCTTTGATAAGCGAGAAAAAGAATACATAAAAAAAGTAATTAATACCGAGAAAAAACATCAGACCGATTTACGCAAAATTGACGAATATCTTGATTATGCATATCCGAGTTTCAAACTTGGCAAGTTAGCAATAAAAAATCTTCTATCTATGACCAGGCGCAAACTTCATCTAAAAGTCCTTGATATCGGCGCCGGCGCTGGTGCAATGAGCTGGTTACTTGCCGAAAACGGCTTTGATGTCTGGTTATGCGAATTGGAGCCGAACAGCCTATTTTCTGGACTTGTTTATAAACATAAAAATTTAGGAACTGGTAAGAGAATTGTGGGTGATGCAAAAATTCTGCCTTTTGAAAATCAAACTTTTGATGTAGTATTCTGCAAAGAATTTGCCCATCATATCAAAAATATCGTTACTCTCTTTACTGAAGTTCATCGTGTCCTAAAAATGGATGGTTATCTTTTATTAGTTGAACCAGTTTTGAGTCTTTATCTATTTTTTTATTTACAATTACGACCGGAGAAACATTTTGGGCATTTCTATCATACTCTCTTAGAATACTTTCAAATCTTGAGAAAAAAGAGGTTTCTAATAGAGAAGTTTGGATTGTTTTTTTATAATGAAGATAGTAAACTTGGTGTAATTCAGAATATGAAAAAGAAATTTAACAGTGAAATTTTACATGGGATCTCAAATAAAAATAAAATATCTAAATTCCTCTATGCATCACTAATAGGTGGCAGTGTTATAATATTTGCAAGAAAAATTAATGAGCTGAAGTCTACTGAATTACAATCCAGTCAAATTGAAGTTGTTCCGACTGATTATTTAACCCTTGACGATAACTACCTGCAAAAAGTTGAACCTTTTTTCTCCCTGATAAAAAAAATCAATGATGAAATCAAATGAATTTAAATAAGACCGCATCTCTTCTATTATCTGAAGATACAAGGGAAATCCTTCGCGATCAGTTTTATCTCCGTCTTCCGCGAAATAATTATATCTTCCGACTGATCTCTACTTTAATGCCTACATTTCATCCTATCACAGGTTATTTAAAGAAATACACTCCTAAAAATGCCGAAATTGTTATTGATGCCGGGGCATATCCGGGCAATTTCACAATCATCCTATCCAGACTTGTAGGCAAAAATGGCCGGGTAATCGCCATAGAACCGGATAAGAAATTTTTTGCATATCTAAATTCAAGATTCAATAGATTAGGGCTCAAGAATATTATTTTGTTAAATTTCGCACTATGGAATTCTGATGGTGAAAGGAATTTTTTAAACAGAGGAAATGAAGGCTCTTCACTATTCGCTCAAAACAGTAGTAATCATAGATATACCACAACTATTCCTACCCGCAGACTGGACACAATCGTTGGGGCTTTAAAAATCCCCAGGGTTGATTATCTTAAAATGGATATAGAAGGAGCCGAAATTGAAGCCTTAGAAGGCGCTACCGAAGTCTTAAAAAAATATAGTCCTCATCTGGCAATTGCCTGTTACCACATGCGTAACGGTAAACCAACATTTTTTACTTTAAGGGAAAGACTGAAAAAATTAGACTACCAGGTAATTATTGATTTCCCAAAACATCTCACCCTTTATGGGAAAAAGATTAGAAATACTGGTTGATCATTATTTCCCGTACCACATTGATTCTCCTGAAATCCTGATTACCAAATTGAATAACAAATCTAAAATAGGATCATTTCCTCTAATTCCTTATTTTATTCAACTGTACTATTTTAGTTTTTATTCAGAGATTATTATGACTTCCAGGCAAGTAGGCAAGTTTCTTGGATTGTTGTATTATCTCAAAAAGCCAGCGCGGTCAAAGCATATCCTGTACGAATTCATATATGAGCCAAAGAAAAGCTTACGGGGCATTATATCCTTATTGGTGTGGAAAATAGCGCTCAAGAAAATTGACAGAATATTCGTTCAATCAACCGCTGAGATTGATTATTATTCAAAGATTTTTAAAGAAAGTAAAAAAAAATTTATTTTTATTCCGGTTGCTGTACCCGAGGGGGAAAGTTTTGTAGGACCGTCCCCTGCAGGTTACCTTTTTTCTGCTGGACGAACAAATCGGGATTTTCCTCTGCTTTTAAAGGTTGTCTCTTCTTTAAACATTCCCACGATAATTGTTGCAGGCAAAAATGAAAAAATAACTCTTAAAAGCACACCATCCAATGTAAAGGTATATTTTGATATTCCCAAGGAAGATTACAGCCGCCTTCTTTCTAATTCACATCTTGTCATAATAACATTAAAAGATGGTATCTCCTCAAGGGGTCAGATTGCATTATTAGAGGCAATGGCCCTTGGAAAGCCCTTAATATGCACTGATGTACCGGGCATCAGGGATTATCTGATTGATGGAATAAATGGATTCCTTGTCCCACCAGGTGACCCTTTAGCATTAAAGAATAAAATTACATATCTTTATCATAACCTCCCTGTACTGAATACCATTGGACGGAAGGCATATGAGACTGCGAAATACCTTTTTAATACCAGAAGATTTGAAGATAATTTTATAAACGCCTTATACAATGTCTGAAAGATGTAAAGCATTCATTTGGGGTCTCTTTGATACAGGGGTTGGAATTATTCACAGTCTGGCACGAAGCGGAATTTTTACTATAGGACTTGACTTTGATTCCAAGATGCCCGGGTTTAAATCAAGATATTGTAAGGCGATGCTCTGCCCACATCCTATTTATGAAGCCGAGAAATTGCTCCAATTTTTGCTTACCGAAGGCAAAAGGCTTCAAACCCAGAAGGTTATATTTCCTGCCTCCGATGTCTTTGTTCTGTTTATCTCAAGATTCCGGAAAGAATTGAAACCATACTTCTATTTCATCATGCCCTCCGATGAGATTGTAGAATCAATTGTCAATAAGAGAAAACAGTATGAACTTGCAGAAAAAGCAGGGATTCCCTATCCCCAGACATTCTATCCACAAACTATAGATAATTTGAAAAAGATAAAAAAAAATCTCAAATTTCCTTGTTTTATTAAGCCAGTTTATTCTTATAAATGGCAGGAAAGATTCAAAGGAGTGAAGGGATTTAAAGTAAATAATTTTGAAGAACTGGAGTCAAGATTTAAACAGATTCATTCAACAGGGATTGAGATTATGATTCAGGAAATCATTCCTGGACCCAATACAAATCATTATAAAGTTAATGTTTACATAAATAAAAACAACCAAATTCTCGCATTATTCACCTTAAGGAAAATCAGACAATATCCAACTGAATTCGGTGTTGGAAGTTGTGTAGAAAGTATATATGATAAAGAATTGGCGGAATTGGGCTTAAAATTTTTTAAGGCAATTAATTATCAGGGGGTCGGTTCCGTAGAATTTAAAAAAGATGAAAGAGACGGTAAATTAAAACTCATAGAACTCAATCCCCGCTACTGGCAGCAGAATTTTCTTGCCACAGTCTGTGGAGTAAATTTTCCCCTTATTCAATACCTTGATTTAACCGGTCAGAATCCAGACCCCCAAACCAATTTTAAGATTGGAATAAAATGGCTTGACCTAATCGCAGATTTCCAGGCTTTCTGGGACTATTATAAAGAGAATCGACTCACACCCTGGCAATGGGTAAAATCACTCAAGGGAACAAAAACTATAGCTAATTTCGCTTGGAGCGATTTGAGAATATTCTTGGAAACGATTGAATATGGTAGGAAGTTTTTGAAGATGCCACGATATCTAATGAGGCATTAAATTTATGAGGCTTAAAAAAATATTAAAAAGAATTGTAGCTCCCATTATATTGAATACCAGTCATATAAACTGGAAAACGGCACTTACCCATATTCTTATTGAGGGAGGTAGTGAGCAAAAAAAGGATTGGTTAAATACATTCAATCAGATATTTCCAGAATGGCCAAAATTTATAGAAATCAATTTTTTTAATAATTTTGCAATTAGGGATATCCTTCTTCCTCAAACCGAAATCTACATCGGAACCTGGTTCTCAGAAGAGCTAATAAAAAAATCACCTCAATTAAAATTGATTCAACTGGTAACTTCAGGGATTGAGTTTTTGAATCCGTCAGTAATTACCGATAATATTCAAATTGCTACAGCATCAGGAATTGCTTCTGAAAGTGTCGCCGAGCATGTGTTAATGCTTATTTTAGCATTGGACCGTCGCCTGGATATTGCAATCCGACAACAAGGTATCTGGTGCTGGAGACAGGATCGAATTCTACAAAATATTAAAGGCCTAAAGGGAAGGACGGTGGGCATTGTGGGGCTTGGCAACAATGGGCGGGCTGTTGGTTCTTTATTGCTAAAAATTGGTATGAAGGTGGTAGGTATTGACATTCGTGCCCCAACCATTGAGGGAATTGAAATCTGCCCCGGGGGTCTGGATGAACTATTATCGGTCTCAGACTTTGTTGTTCTATGTGTTCCCTTGACAGAAAAGACGAAAAAGATGATCGGCTTTGAACAATTGAAAAGGATGAAGCAAGATGCATATTTGATAAATATCGCAAGAGGGGAAGTCATTGACGAATTGGCACTTTCCCGAGCATTGAAGAAAGGAATAATTAAAGGTGCCGCCCTTGATGTTTTATCTTCAGAACCACCGGGTTTTTTCCATCCATTGAGAGGTTGCCCGAATTTGATTATTACACCGCATATTGCCGGAAATATCAATTTATACCTTGATAAAATTCAACAAAGGTTTGTTTCAAATATAAAGGCGTTTATAAGTGGTGAACGATTAGAAGGATTACTACAAAATATTGATACCTAATAATTCAGGTGTAGCAAATTTCAAAATGATTCTTAAAACTTCGCCTTAAGACCTGTTTCAACTTTAAAAAATATATGAAAATTTTAATTATAAAAATGGTTATCTAAATTTAACTTGAAATCTATACAAATAATGGCCAAAGATTTGAAAAGAGAGGACTATCTAAAATTAGTCGGCATTGTGTTACTCGGTTTTGCACTGAGATTAATTGTGTTTACATTTTTTATTAAAGAACCTGAGAAACATTTTTTACCGGGAGGGCAGCTGGGTGATGCATTCTGGTATGACAGGATTGCTGTAAATCTCATGAATGGTAATGGTTTTTCTGCAGCACTCACTGAACCATATTTGCCCGACTCAATAAGAACACCAATATATCCAGTATTTCTTACCATAATCTATTGTTTGTTTGGCCATAAAATTTATTTTGCTATACTGGCTCAGATATTCATATCATTGATTACTGCCATTTTAGTGTTTAATCTTAGCAAACTAATATGGAGAAGCACCACCGCGGGAATTGCATCCATGAGTTTGTTCATTGTTGACCCGGATACATTATTTATTTCCAATTATTTATTAACCGAGACACTCTTTACATTCTTTGTAACGATATCCCTTTTTCTGATATCTAAACAATGGGACAATGAATCGTGGGCATTATTAATTATTTCATTTATCATTATGGCAATAGCCACCCTCACAAGACCTATATTTATTTATCTACCAATGGTAATTATGGGCGTTGTTTCCGTAAGGTATTACAAGCTCGGACGATTGAAAGACTACATCTGGATAATTATCCTCTCTTTACTTTCTTATTTTGCTCTAATAAGTATTTGGTGCTATAGAAATTATAGAACTTTTGGAGTTTTTGAAATATCACCGATAGGGTCTTATAACTTATTCTACTACGGCACTGCTGGTATTGAAAGTCAGCGTCTGGGTATATCAATAGACGAAGCGA
>JBDRWA010000038.1:0-16316 GCA_039802145.1 Caldifarciminota bacterium
TACATCACATCACCTCGGTCTCCTTCGTTAAACAAAATCTCACCGGGATTCAAGACTTTTTCCATTCCTTCAACCATTGATACCTCCTTTTTTATTAAAGTTTCCTTTCAATAAATGCTCCATTATGGCTATTCGCTAATACATAATTATATCAGAGTTATTAATAAAGTCAATGGCTAAATTGGTTTTTGAAAAATATTGGTTTATATTATTGCGGATTTACCTTCGCTGATTATTATAATTGAATAAGCCCCTCTTGACATTATAATAATTAAAGGTATAATTAAAAAGTCTGATTAAGAAGACGATAATGGTATGGTGTAGGTATTCTATATTGAATGATTTGATAAGGTTGATTTATAATAAGTGCATCTGGTTAAGGCAAGAATTATAAGGAGTCCTCATGGAGATTATTGTAGTAGATGAGCAGAAAAATAGAACCTTTAATTTCGTTCTAAACTGGGGTGTTGTTGCCCTTATAGTACTTTTTTCACTTACAATCTTAATCCTTTTTATCTATGGACTTATAAATTTTGCCCGGGGCAGGGTTGACCAAAACAGATTAGAGCAATTGACAAGGGAAAACAATTTTGTGCAGAAGGAAATCGAAAAGATGGAATATGAAATCAAAGCGCTTAATATTTTAATTGATAGTTTAGCAATAAAGGATACTGTTTTAAACCAATTCTCTGGATTGATGCCCCTTTATAAGTACATGAATAATCGGTTAGTAAAAGATTTAAAAGAAGATACATTAGAAGCTTACAGAATTTCCGGTAATCTTGATGAACTTCTTTCAAGGGTTGAAAAAAATTATGCCAACAATAAAGAAATTGTTAATTATTTAAAGAAAAAAGAAAATTTAATAAATTGTATCCCTTCAATAGCACCCGTCAATGGGTGGTTTATGCGAGGATTTGGTTATGCATTTGACCCTTTTGTCGGCACGATGAGAATGCATGAAGGGATTGATATCGCAGCACCAGTTGGTACTCCTGTGATAGCTTCTGCTGATGGAGTGGTTGAAAAGATTCAGTTTAAAAAAGACTTCGGATTAGTCGTTGAGATACGGCATAGCGAAGGTTTTGAAACTATTTATGCCCATTGCCAAAATCCTACAGTAAAACAGGGACAGTCTATAAAAAGGGGAGATACCATTGCCTATGTAGGAAGCAGTGGCAAAACTACGGGCCCCCACCTTCACTATGAGATAAGAATCAATGGTATTCCAATCGACCCTTTGGATTACATTCTCAGCGAATATAGTGTGAAAAATGAATAATAATATAGTAAAGAAGATTAAGGAATTAAAAAAGAAAAAGAAGGCAATTATTCTGGTCCATAATTACCAATTGCCCGAAATTCAAGACATTGCTGATTATGTTGGTGACTCTCTGGAATTAGCAAAGATTTCTAAAAATCTCTCTGCCGAAGTCATCGTGTTTTGTGGTGTTCATTTTATGGCCGAGACCACGAAAATTTTTAATCCCGACAAAACCATATTGATGCCGGACTTACATGCTAGTTGTCCAATGGCTAATATGATTGATCCAGACCGATTAAATAGCGAAAAAATAAAATACCCAAATGCTGGGGTTGTTACTTATATCAATTCAACTGCTGAGGTAAAGGCACTTTCTGATATCTGCTGTACTTCGGCCAATGGTATAAAGATCGCCCGAGTGATTGATAATGATGAGATTATTTTTGTTCCTGATAAGTATCTTGGCAGTTATATTGCAAAACAGGTTCCAGAGAAAAAATTTTATCTTTACAATGGATATTGCCCAACCCACATGCTTTTCAGCAGGGAAGGGATTTTAAAATTAAAAAAACAATATCCTGATGCCCAGATTCTTGTTCATCCTGAATGCAGGACCGAGGTCCAGGAAATTGCGGACGCAATCTGTTCTACTTCACAGATGATTTCTTTTGCAAAAAATAGTCCCGCTAAAAAATTTATTATATGTACTGAAATTGGATTATTATATAGATTAAAAAAAGAGAATCCGGATAAAGAATTCATCCCGGGCAATCCCCATGCAATCTGTCCAAATATGAAACTTACAACGCTGGAGAAAGTTCTCTGGTCACTTGAGGATATGCAATACCCTATAACCATTCAAGAAGAGATAAGATTAAAAGCACTCCGTGCCATTGAAAAAATGGTGGCGACATAGCCTCGCTATTTTTATTTTTTTCCTATCACTAAAATACGCTGCGGAGACAAAGAGTAACAAAGAATTACTTGAATTGTTATAGCACTTGACGATACACAAATTTTGATTATAGTTAAATTACAGGAGTAGAAAATGGAGAGAATATTAAAAAATATAATTGACAATTTAATATCCAAGAAAGTAACATACGGCGATGTGCGTCTGGTTGAAGAAGAAACTCAAAGTATAATTATAAAAAATGGAATTATTGAGGCACTCACGCACAGCACCGATATGGGTTTTGGACTCCGAATTTTAAAAGAAAATGCCTGGGGTTTTGCCTCTTCAAATGTATTAAATAATAAGGAAGCAGCTCGTGTAACAAAAAATGCCTTATTAATCGCTGAGGCTTCAGCAAGGATCAAAGGAAAACCAGTTAATTTGAGTGTACTGGAACCACAAAAAGGAACTTATCAAACAGATGTTAAGATTGACCCATTTAAAATTCCACTGAGCGAAAAGATAGACCTTCTGCTCGGCTGCGATAAAATACTTGGAGATGATAAACGGATAAAGACGCGTACTGCCTTCATGTCATTTCGCAGGATCAGGGTTCTATTCTATTCTACGGAGGGCTCCATAATCAACCAATCCTTTACCTATGTCGGAGGTGGTATAAAGGTTTTTGCTATGGACAAAGGCGAATTACAAATCCGTTCCTACGACGACTATGGACAGGCAGGCTACGAATTCATAAAAGGGTTGAATCTCAAGCAAAACTCGGAGCGTGTAAAAGATGAAGTACTGATGCTCCTTTCTGCCAAACCCTGCCCTGCAATAAGGACGACAGTAATACTTGATTCAAACCAAATGGTGCTCCAGGTTCACGAGTCATGCGGACACCCTACTGAACTTGACCGTGTTTTGGGCACTGAGGCATCTTATGCAGGAACTTCATTTATGACCCCTGAAAAACTGAATAATCTCAAGTATGGTTCTGATATTGTAAATATAGTAGCGGATGCTACAATCCCGGGCGGATTAGGAACTTTTGGCTGGGATGATGAAGGTGTGCCAGCGCAGAAAGTATATTTAATTAAAAATGGTATGTTTGTCGGTTATCAAAGTTCAAGGGAGACCGCACCCGTAGTAAACGCTAAATCAAGTGGGAATATGAGAGCGGATGGCTGGAATAGAATTCCTTTGATAAGAATGACAAATATCAATCTGCTACCGGGCGAGTGGAGATTAGAAGATATGATTGCGGATACCCGGGAGGGTATATTTATGACATCAAATAAATCATGGTCAATAGATGACAAAAGGTTAAATTTTCAATTTGGCTGTGAATTTGCTCGTAAGATTGAAAATGGAAAACTCACGGAGGTTTATAAAAATCCTACTTATGCTGATATAACGCCACAGTTCTGGAATAAATGTGATGCCATAGCCAATAAAGATTATTGGCATCTTTATGGTGTGCCAAATTGTGGAAAAGGCGAGCCCGGCCAAACAATGTATGTGGGACATGCTACTGCGCCAGCAAGATTTCGTGATGTGCAGGTTGGAATTGCAAGATAAAGTTAAATTACTAAAAGTCCAAAATGTATAAATACTTGAATATAAATTTGAGATTAGGATTTGCTTTCTTAACTCTGCTGACAGATTGTGCTTATTTCAACACTTTCTACAATGCGCAGAATTATTTTAATCAGGGAATGAAGACCATTATCAGCGATACTTTGAAATCAGATGTAGAACCATTTGATAAAACCATTGAGAAATGTGCAGCGGTGATTACAAAATACCCAGGCTCTCGCTATGTTGATGACGCACTGTTTATGATGGGTGTTGCATATTATTTTAAGGGCGATTATGCACGGGCATTAGAAAAATTAGAATTCCTTTTAACAAATTTTCCTGGTTCAAAATTATATGATGACGCAATGTATTATACTGGTCTTGCATACTACAAAACTGGAAATTTCAGCAAGGCCATCATTGCATTTAAAGAAGCAGCACAGTTTAAAAAATTTAGTAAAAAGGCAAATGTAATGCTCTGTTATGCATATTATTGTGATAGGAATCACCGGGAGTTAATTAACATTGCAAATTTTCTGTTAAAACAAAAGTTGACACGTAAGGAAAAAATTATGATACTTAACATACTTGGTGAATCAGCATATGCATTAAAAGATTATGAATCTGCGCTCAAGAGTTTTAATGAAATTGAAAATTTAGAACAGAGTCCTGCAGAGAAAAAAAAGATAAAATTAATGATTGCAAGTATCTATCTTGAAATGGAAAGATATGAAGAATGTAAAAATTTTCTTGAGGCTGAATCTGATTTTGAATTCAGAATGCTCCTTGCCGAATTAAATGTTAAAATGAATGATTTAGAAACTGCAAAGCAAATCTATCATGAAATAAAAGAAATTCAGTCATCTGAATACATGGCAGAGGCATATTATAAACTGGCTCAAATTGCTGAATCGCAGGATAGTCTTGAACTGGCAGTTGCATATTACGATTCACTCATTCCTAAGGCAAGTAGTGAAATATCAAGTAAGGCAAAGACTCGGTCGGAAATCTTAAAGAAGATTTTGGAACTTACCAAGAAAACTGAGGAAATTGATAAAGCAAAGTTTTCTTTAGCCGAATTATATCTTATTGAGGTAAAAGATATTTCAAAGGCGATTGAATATTATGAAAGCGTGTATAAAAATTATCCCATGAGTAGTCTATCACCAAAGGCTTTATACGCTAATTTTTGGATTTACAAAATGATTTTGAGACAGGATAGTATAGCACAATCACTGGCGGCTGAACTGATAAAAAGATATCCGGAAACAGAATATGTAAAATCTGTAAAGAATCTAATGGGTAAATAATGATTAAACATAGAATCCAAATTTTAAAAAAAGAATGGCTCAGTCCCAATATCTTCAGCATTGAATGTGATTTACCACATATTAATCCAACACCAGGGCAATTTTTACAAATTCAAATAACCGATTATTTTGATCCACTGCTCAACCGACCTATAAGTATTGCTGACTATGATAGAGGCAGGTTGTTAATGATAATTAAGGTCGTAGGGAAGGGCACAAGAATTCTCGCCGAAAAAAAGGTGGGGGATGAATTGATAGTCTTTGGACCTTTTGGCAAAAGATTGAATATTCTAGATAAAAAAAGCCTTATTATTGCCGGAGGGATTGGCGTTGCTCCTCTCTACTTCCTTGCCAGAAAATTACAAAGCCGGAAGATTGATTTTACTTTTGTCTATGGTGCCAGAACCCCCGTTGAACTTGTATTGAAAAAAGAATTGCAAAGGATTACCAATAAAGTAATTTTCATTACGGAAAAAGGGTCTAAAAAAAGAGGAACTGCCATCTCTGTATTGCAAGAAATTGACCTGAGCAAGTATGAAATCGGCTATGCTTGTGGTCCAAAGCCTATGCTAAAAGAACTTAAAGCAATGGATTTAAAATTCCCCATATATGCATTCTGTGAAGATTTTCTTGGATGTGGTGCTGGATTATGTCTTGGTTGTGCGATAGAATATTACGGAGTATATAAAAGGATATGCGAGGATGGACCTATTTTTGAATTAAAAGGATTATGTTTAGATAATGTATGATTGAATTATTTGGCGTAAAGTTTAAAAATCCCGTATTCATAGCATCAGGTGTCTTTGGCTTTGGTTTGAAATACAAAAGTGTAACAAAAAAGGTTGGTGCAATATTCACAAAAGGAATAACGCTTTTGCCCAGAATGGGCAATCCACCCCCGAGGATTTATGAGACTGCGTCAGGTGTCATAAATTCTGTAGGATTAGAAAACCCGGGAGCAAAGGAATTTAGAGCAACAATTTTACCAAAAATTAAAAAAATTAATAATCGTATATTTGTTAATGTGGCTGGATTTAAAGCAGAAGAATATTCGCAAATCATAGAAGAGATTGGTGAAGGGGTTACTGGATTTGAGTTGAATATCTCCTGCCCAAATGTTAAGGAAGGTGGGGTACTATTCGGACAGAATCCAAAGATCGTGGAGCAGATTGTAAAAATGGTTCGCAAAAAAACCCGATTGCCAGTGATTGTAAAACTCACTGCTAACTTTTGTGACCCCTTTACTGTAGCAAAAGCGAGTATTAATGGTGGTGCAGATGGTATTTCTTTGATTAATACAATCTATGGACTGGCATTTGATGTGGCCACAAAAAAACCAATAATTACCGGTGGGCTGTCAGGTCCAGCAATAAAACCATTTGCATTGTATTGCGTCCATAGATTAAAGGATTTAAAAATTCCAATCATTGGGATTGGTGGTATTATGAGTGGTAAAGACGCTTACGAATTTATTCTTGCTGGTGCCTCAGCAGTTGCAATTGGTACAGCAGTTTTGCGTGACCCTTATGCACCACTTAAAATCATTAAAGATTTAGAACGATTAATGAATCAACAATAAAATGTAGCTGTTAAGATAAGGGAGGTATCGTGACAGAAAAATTAATAGTTGCGCTTGATTTAAATGACATAAACAAGATAAAATTGCTGATTGATAAATTACATAATGAGGTAAAATATTTTAAGATTGGAGCCATACCATTTACCTGCTTTGGTCCTGAGATAGTTCGATTTTTAAAAGAGCGTGGGCTTAAGGTAATGCTGGATTTAAAATATCATGACATTCCTAATACGGTTGCCCGTGCCTGTGAAGGTGCAATGCAACTTGGTGTGGATATGCTCACAATGCATATCAGCGGCGGTTTTATGATGATGGAAGAGGCAGTTAAGGCAGTCTCTATTGTTTCCGATATTAAGAAAATTTCTAAACCCAAACTCCTCGGTATAACCGTACTAACAAGTATTGATGAAGCATATTTCAAGGATCTGTTTGGTGATATAAAACGGACGATTGAAGAACAGGTTATATTTCTTGCCCGCCTTGCTCAGAGTGCGGGGCTGGATGGAGTTGTTGCTTCGCCGCAAGAGATAAAAAAGATTAAAGAAAATTGTGGTAAGGATTTTTTGATTATAACACCAGGGATAAGAGCCGAAGGTGAAATGGTAGATGACCAAGCAAGAACAATGACTGCATCACAGGCTATCAGGGCAGGTGCAGACTTCATTGTTGTTGGTAGACCAATTGTTGCAGCAAAGGATCCATTATATGCTGCTAAGAGTATTATAAAGGAGATTGAAAATGCAGGTTGAAGATATTTTGCGTAAATATAAAGTTCTTATGGAGGGCCATTTCGTATTAAATTCAGGTTTACATAGCAAATATTACTTTGAAAAATTCCGTATTCTTGAAAATCCTGAGGCAACGGGTAAACTTTGTGCAATAATTGCAGAAAGATTTAGAAATAAAAATATTGAATGGGTAATCGGTCCTACAACAGGGGGTATTATCATCGCTTTTGAAACCGCCAAGCAATTGAATTGTAATGCAGGGTTTGCTGAAGAACGGGAAGGAAGAAGGGTTATTGCGAGAGGTTTTAACATTTCTGAAAAGAATGTTTTGATCGTTGATGATGTCCTGACCACGGGCAAATCACTAATTGAGACGATTGAAGCAGTGAAAGAAAAGAATGCAAAGATAATTGGTATCGTTGTATTGATTGACCGAAGTACATCCAAAACACCCTTTGAATATCAATCTCTTTACAAAAAAGAAGTTCAGAATTTTAAACCCGAAGAGTGTCCTTTATGTAAAGATAATGTCCCAGTTACAAAACCCGGAGGTGTATAAACCTGAATATTGTCAACTTCCTTAATTTTTGCTATTCCTCCGCCTGGGTAACTGCATCCGTATTTATACCACTGATTGCAAAACAATACACAAATAATCTCTTTTTAATTTCGCTTATTCTTGTATTATATAACAGCATGCTCTTCTTTTCATCCTCTATTTTCGGTAGGCTTGGCGATATGTATGGAAGGAAAAAGATGATTATGTGGGGATTTTTGATTTCTTCATTCATATTATTCGCTCATAATTTAATAAAAAATCTGCCAACAATCTTTATATTCCGGGGGCTGGCAGGCTTAAGCATTGGCATGATTCCAGGTTCAGTTGTAGCACTCGCCTGGGGGAATTCCTTAGGTTGGTTTTCAGGATTTGGTTCTCTCGGTTATACATTAGGAAATTTTCTGCCGGGCATCCTGAAAAATAATTTTTTGATTTTTGGGTCGGCGTCGTCCTTCTGTGCCATTGGATTTATATGCAGTCTATTCATCAAGGATAAAGGTAAGAAGATTCCTGTCCCATTATTCCCCTATCAAATAATCAAAAAAAATCTTGGTGTTTATTTACCATTCTTTATAAGGCACAGTGCGGCGCAGGCAATATGGGCAATATTTCCTATATACCTTGCTGAACTTGGTGCTGATAAATTCCAAATTGGGTTATTATATGCAATAAATCCCTTTGCTCAGTTTATTTTTATGATTCTTATGGAAAAAATGGAATCAGAAAAATTAATTCTTACGGGAATCATCTGCTCTGCCTTCACATTTTTAGGTTATGGGCTTTCCCCAAACTGGCAGATAATAATACTCTTTCAGGTCCTGCTTGGGTTTTCCTGGGCAACATTATATTTAGGATCAATAAAATATTTGTTAAAAAATAATCTTGAACAGGCAACGGCCTCAGGTTTCCTAAATTCTGTTATTGGATTATCAGGTATTACAGGACCATTATTTGGTGGTATAATTGCTCTTTTGGGAATCAAAGCGTTATTGTTCTCCTCGGCAGTCTTATCATTTTTTGCATTTTTTATAAAGAGAAAAATGTTGGAGAATTCAAGTCCCTTGCCTACATTCCCCATCGGTAGACATAATCAATAATCAATTACTGACCTTTAAAGTATTATCACCCTTTATTTTATTTTCATTAATCTTGAAAAAATAGTGCAAAATCTAATAAGGTATGCTAACGTTTGCAAAACACACTTGACAAAAATGATATTTTAATTATAATAATTAAGTTTTCTATTATGGAGAATTATTATACTATTTTAGGCGTTACTATGAACGCATCCGCAACAGAGATTAAAAATGCTTACATGAAGCTTGCCCGTCAATATCATCCAGATAAATTTACTAATGAAGATGAAAAACGTAAGGCAAACGAGCAGTTTGCCAAAATCACCGCTGCCTACCGAGTTTTATCTGATGAAAGATTACGCGCAGAATATGACAAGTCGTTAGAAAAGGGTGTAAAACAACAGGATCAGGTCCAAGAAACCCAAGCAAAGAATGCGTTCACTAGAGCCATCGAATTTTTGAAGAATAATGACCCATGGCGTGCTGTTAACCTTTTACGCATTGCATGTAGATATGACCCGCAACCGATTTATATCTCTTATCTTGGACTTGCGCTTGTGTATACAAGGCAGTACCAAAAAGAGGGTTTTGAAAGACTTCAAGAGGCAATAAAACGGCTTATGTTTAATCCGATTGTCTATATAAATTTGGGACTTGCATATGAGTTTGTAGGCAATAAAGAGCAGGCGTTAAAATATTATAATGAAGCATTGAACTGGGATGGAAATAATACTGCTGCAAAAAAAGGCATTGCAAGGCTTCAGCCGAAAAAAGAAGGATTCTTTTCAAAGTTATTTGGAGGCAAGAAATGAAAAAAACCCTTCTCATTGAAATGCTTGAGGAATTGTGCAGAAAATTATCTATCGTTGTAAAGTATGACCGCTTCTTTGGAAAAGGTGGATTTTGCAGGTTGAAACAAAAATCTTTTTTTATCATTAACGAGAGTCTGTCAAATTCAGCAAAAGAAGATATTTTCATCAGGGAGTTGAAGCAATTAAATTTTGACCCCGATTTGATACCGGTGAAACTAAAAGATTTCCTAAAATAATGACATTTGCTATTATTATTATATTTATTGCAGTATTCTTCTGGCTTACAAACCTTAAAATTTTATCACTGGCAAGAGATTGGCCGGTAATCTTGATATTCTTTGGTCTTGTTAATCTTGTAATTTTCCCAAGGTATTCAAAAAAGAAAGTTATTGAAGACCTGGAAAAAGGTAAAATCACCTCTGAAGAGGCATTGAAAAGATTAGAACGATTGAGTTAATTAATCTCAAATCTTCAACATCCAAACTTAATTCCCGTATATTTATCTGTGCCTGTGAACCATCTGGTGACTTATATGCAAGTTTCTTTGTTAAAACTCAATTATCAGGAAATAAAAGTATCTTCGGAGTCGGTGGCGAAAATTTAAAAAATGTAAATGTGAAGTTAATATATAATTATAAAGATTTGCAAACCTTTGGTTTTGTGTCCGGAATGTTATCCACTTTAAGAAATTTTAAGATGTATCAAAAAATTGCACGTGCAATTTTCAAAATCCAACCAGAAATTTTTATTGCTGTTGCGTATCCTGGAATTAATTTAATATTATGTAGATATGCAAAAAAGCTTGGTATAAGAGTAATTTATCTTCTTCCTCCGCAAATCTGGGCATGGGGAACTTTCAGAAAATATTTTATAAAAAAATGGACTGACCTAATTATTTCGATCTTTCCTTTTGAGTGTAATTTTTATAAAAATAGGAATATAAATGTAATTTACTGGCAAAATCCTTTATTTGAAGAATTGGAAAGATATAAAAGACGAGATTTCTCACAATGTATCGGATTTATGCCTGGTTCAAGGATTCCTGAAATAAAAAGAAATACATCAGTAATTATTGAATTAATTAAAAATTGCAAGGAGTTACAAAATTTCAAATTTATATTTATCCTACATCCTGATGTCGTCTCAGGCAAAATATTAGATAGATTAATTGCTAAAGAATTACAAAATAAAGTCAAAATAGTTATTTTTGACCGATACCAGGAGATGTGTAACTGCGACTTCATTATCACCTGTTCTGGCACAGCATCCTTAGAAACAATGATTATGGGGATTCCCCAGATTTTCTTTAACAGACCCAACTTCTTTGACTATCACTTTTTCCGGCATCTGCTAAAGATAAGAGAGTACAACCTTCCCAATTTATATTATGGGAAGACAATCGTTCCCAGTTTTGTTTTGAGAAATAAAAAGAAACTTGTGGATTTGATTTTATCAGAATTTTGTAGATTGTCATTAAAAGATGGCTGATTTTATATAAAAATATTGACTTGATTAGATTTTCTTATATAATTAAGTATGGAAATTGAAAATCTTGTGACCTCTCACTCAGGTATTGGTGAACTGTTAACTTCTGAATTAATCAAACGTGGGGAGACTGTCTATACAGTCTTTCCCAGCCCAAAAGATGTTCCGATGTCGTTTCTGGGGAAGATAAATTTAAAATATGGATTTGTAAAATTTGACCAGGAATTAAATATAGAAAAGGGGTTACCCAGAAAAGTAAAGAATATTTTTCATATTTATGAAACTTATTCCGGTCCCTTTACAAAGATTTTCATGACGAATGCCGCTACGACCCTATTTTTACTGGAATGGGCAAAAAAGGTCGGTGCAAGTAAATTTATTTTATTATCATCGGGTGAGATCTATGGTTATGGTGAAAATATTACAGAAAGTAATTCTTACAATCCACGCAGTTTTTACGCCACAACCAAATTTTATGCTGAAACACTTTCTCGGTATTATAACAAGATTTTTGAAGTAAAAATCTTACGGGTATTTTTTCCTTATGGAAAAAATCTACATCAGGGATATCTTTATAACCTCACCGAATCTCTTAAGAATACAGGAATCATTGAAACTGATTATGGAGCAATATGCCCTACTCTTATTGATGATATTATTGAACCATTGATTAAATTACGCGATGTGCCCGGAAATAGTGTTTATAATATTTGTGGTTCAGCCATTTCTCTTAGTCAGTTAATTAAAGAGATTGAATCTGCTATTGGTAAAACCGCGAAAAAATTGAACACCGGTAAAAACATACTTTGTGGAGATTGTTCAAAGGCAAAAGCAGACCTCGGTTATAAAGAAACCTCCTTAAAAAATGGTATCCAAACGATTGTCAACAATCCGAAATGATTGATATACTCTTAATAAATCCGGCAGAAAAAGGTGGATTTTTTGAAAAAATGCCCCCATTGGGTCTGGCTTCGCTGGCGAGTTTTCTTGAAGCGTATGATATCTCGGTCAAAATAGTTGATTTTGAAGTAGAGAAGAAACCACTTGAGCACTGGCTTTCCTTGTACCAACCTAAGTTTCTCGGCATATCTGGTACTACCCATACACGTTTTGAATCATTTGAGTTGGCACGCCTTGCCAAATCCTTCAATAAAGATATAATAACAATCTATGGTGGAGTCCATGCTACATTTACTGCAAGTGAGACTTTGCGAAATATACCAGAAATAGATTTCATAGTTAGAGGTGAAGGTGAAGAAATTCTTCTTGAACTTATAAAGACATTCAGTTCTGACCAGAAATTTGAAAAAATTCGTGGATTAAGTTTTAGAAAAGATCATTTGCCAGTAGATAATCCACATGCCAGCAGGGTTCATCTTGATTCACTCCCTCCGCCTGCTTATCACCTTCTTGATATGAAAAAATATGAAACAAAAATGGAATACATTCACAAAAAAGGAATCTCTATTTTGACCTCTCGTGGATGTTTATACCACTGTTCCTTTTGTTCGGCGAGTCGCATGTTTAACAGTTTATTGACCGTGCGTTCAGCGAACGGCGTTGTTGATGAGATTGAAAAATTGCTGAAAGAATATAAATTTCAGGCGATAAAATTTTTTGATAGTGCCCTGACCCTTGACCGTGAACATATTGAAAACTTATGTGATGAAATCATTAATCGTAATTTAAATTTCCCTTGGGAATGCGAAGTTAGGGTTGGAACCGTGGACCAACCGCTACTTGAAAAGATGCAAAAGGCAGGATGTTATTATGTGGATATAGGAGTTGAATCAGGAAGTCAAAAAGTTTTAGATTTGATGCGCAAAGGGATAACGGTTGAACAATCCGAAGAATTACTTAATATGTGCAAAGCATTGGGTATAAAAACAAAGGTTTTTTTCTCTTTTGGACACATTGGAGAGACGATGAGCGATGTTGAAAAAACATTTGAATTTATTGAAAAGAATAGTGATAAGATAACAACCGTTGCCAGTGGGGCAGGAGTAAGGATTTATCCAGGAACTTATCTTGAATCTTATGCGAGAAAAAACCATCTTCTTCCCAACGATTTTGAATGGTCAATGCCCTACGACGAGGAATGGAATGAGTTGATTCTTCAATCGCGTTCTGTCCCGATTTTGCTCCAACCACAATTGGGCAGGCAGGAATTAGAACAAATTGCCCTGCGGATTTACAGCAAGCGGTTCAGCGGTTGGGAAGGATTGAAAAGAGGAATAACAAAATTGACCGACCCACAAAAATTGAAAAAACTCCAAAATTTTTTGAAATTAAAGTTTAAAAAGTAGTGTGAAAATACTACACTTAGTATTTGAAAACTTTCAGGATGTAGCAGGTCTTCTAAGCAGAAGTCATAAAATTTATGGTGATGAAGGCGTGCTGGTCACAATGGCTCATTCAAAACTGGGTTTCCCGGATGGGATCTTATTAAATTATCCACTTTTGAATTCTAACCCCATCAATTTAATGCGTAGGATTTGTAAACGCAACAATGTCAATGTATCACCGGACGATTTGAAATTAAAAATCAAAGGAGATAATTTTGTAGAAAGGTTCTTTTTCAAATCACGTGACCTTATATGGTTATATAGACTCCAAAGTTTCTGGAGAAAATATGATTTCGACTCTTTTGATATCTACCATTTTGACGGTGGTATTCCATTCATTTATGGTGACAGAATTTTAAGAAAATTAAAAAACAAAAAAATCGTTGCCCATTTCTTTGGTAGCGACTTGAGGAAATGGGGGATGAATCCTTATTTAAAAGAATATGCCCATTTGAAATTCACCTCAGAGGTTGACCATATCAAAATAGACCCATCATTAGTCTTTGTGCCGATCCCTTTTGAAGCAGAAAAAATAAAGCCGAGGGAAAAAGAAAATAAAATCTTAAGGGTCGGACATTCACCCACAAGACGGGCAGCGAAAGGAACTAACGAAATAATTGAAATAGTGGGAAAACTTAAAAAAAAGATTAAATTTGAATTTATATTGATTGAAGGTGTTCCCCATAAGAAATGTATGGAATTAAAAGCAACCTGTGATATCGGCATTGATCAAATTGGAAATTATGCGGGAACTGCCTATGGTAGAAGCGGACTTGAATTTCTTGCCCTTGGTATTCCTACAATCACGGAGATTCCTAAAGAATATGAATATCTATTACCAAACCATCCTTTTATAAATGCAAACAAAAAAACATTTGAAGATATGTTATACACATTGCTTACCAATTCAGATTTAAGGAATAAGAAAAGACTTGAAGGGTTACAATGGGTGAGAGAATTTCCGAACCCTAAAAGGGTAATTGGGCTGATATATAATGAATACCGAAAACTTGGCTGGATAAAATAAAAAAGTAAGTTTTTTCTTCCCTCTTAATTTTGACAGTGAAGGAAATAAAAATTTTTTCAATTGAAGGTGATACAAAAGATATCAGCAAAAGTTTCTTGTCTTGATGGACGAACAGATTCCGAACCGGTAAAGTTCAGGAAAGCTATATGTAAAAATAAAGATATAGGGATGCGGATGAAAAAAATAAGATGCGGAAAGTAAACAATATAAGTCATAATATAACCTACATTCTTTTAATTGCAAATCTTAAGAAGCAAATGGTTTTTGTGGGCAGGATTGGGAAATTGAAATTTGATAAAGGTTATTATGTATATCTGGGTTCAGCACACAAAAATATTCTTCAAAGAATAAAAAGGCATCTGTCAAATTATAAAAAGAAATTCTGGCATATTGACTATCTTTTGATGGGCCAAGGTGTAAAAGTAAAAGAAGTATGGGTAGGTTCAAGAAAAAATGAATGTGAGATGGCATTGTGTTTTATTGAAAATCGCTTTCAATATGCCAAAAAATTCGGCAGTTCTGATTGCGAATGCCCTTCTCATCTATTTATGGTTGATGAAAACATTAGCAAAGTTAAAAACACCTTGAGGAAAAATGGATTTAGAAAACTCAATCTTTAAAGCAAAGAGCAATGCTATTTGCTGTTGATTTTTTGCTATTTATGTGTATAATAAGATATGAAATTATTTGAATCAGTAAAAAGGAGAGTTGATTGAAGGAGAGTGTAAAAAGATATCTTTTTCAAAGAAAAAATCAGATTAAAATTGAAGAAGAACCCGATGATATTAAAAATCCTTGTGAACTCTGGCCCGATTTAAAAAAATGTGTTGAGATTTATTTTAAAATCTCTCCAGCAATGCAACAGTATCACAATGTCTTAAAAGACCCACTGGAATTTGAATATTCAGAGAAATTTTTGAAAGAAGTAGTAAGATACTGCACAACGAATGAATTAAAAAGAAGATTTATTGATGCCCTGACCAAGGTTGTTTATAAAATTCCCAGTGCCGGTCTGGGTGATGTTAAAATAAAAGAAATGGGCGATCTTTATCATTTCTATGTTTCTTTTCTTTTTCGTGTTTATTACCGAAAAATAGACAATAAAATCATTCTTGAAAAATTCATCCCTCATAAGAAAAAGGGATTTGAAAGGCATTTTTAATCTGCATTTTCTCTAAATACAGATCTATATTATATTAATTCAATATATACTTTTATGTAAAAACAAATATATTCTCACGGATGATATTATATAATTTTTTCTACCAATTTGACCGCTCCTGCTGCATCCTCGGCATAGCCATCAGCGCCAATTTTATCTGCATACTCCTGATTAACTGGTGCACCACCAACTATTACCTTTACATTTTTTCGCAATTTCTTTTTGTTTAACAATTTAATTATTGTCTCCATCTGTATCATCGTTGTCGTCATCAATGAAGACAGAGCAAGTATCTGGGGATTTTCCTGGGCAACCATTTCAATGAATTTTTCATTTGGCACATCCTTGCCTAAATCTATGATTTCATAACCGCTTGCCTCAAGCATTACCTTTACAATATTCTTCCCTATATCATGTATGTCACCCTGGACAACACCGATTACAATCTTACCTTTCTTTTCAATTTTTTGTTCAAGAAAAAACGGTTTTATTA
>JBDRWA010000039.1:0-15847 GCA_039802145.1 Caldifarciminota bacterium
TCAAAGATCGGAATTTCTATTTTTATTATATCTAAAAATTCTAAAAAGTCAACATTCAAACTTTTATGACAATTATTTTCAAAACAAAATTATCTTGTATAGAAATAGTATAAACACTTATAATTTAATATCTACCTGACTACCAATGTGCTGTATTATAATATCTTTATTCATAATACAATATTTAACAGAAATACTGATATTCCTTAAAATTTTTAAAGATAAATAAGCAAATCCATATTTACCATCTCCATACAGCATCCGATTACTTATTATTCCTGGTAAATCAGGCTCATAAACATAAATGCGGGCAGAATACGAATCAGTATTAAATATCCCAAGTCTTGTTTTTATAATAGTGAATTTCCTTTCAAAACCGCATTCAACGCTACCAAATATTCCTTTTCTCAACGAATCACCATACACATATTTTTCTTCAAGACGCAAATCAAGATAGATAAACTTCTTCGGCTTTATTCTCAAAAAAACTCTTGACCCTGATAATTCTTTAAATTCATCTCTGTATAACCATCGAAAGGTAATTTTGGCCTCAGTGATACCAAATGCCTTCCCTAAATTCAATCTTAAATCATAATTATTTGTATCAGCCTGGTTATTTGAGTAAATATTTATCGTAGTTCCTGCATAAAACAGGCGTGAATGATTGCCCAAGTCAATAAAGCAACCAATATAGTCATCTTCGGCCTCGGCACCCTTAGGAGCATAAAATCCCGGATTAAAATACTTGCCTGCAAGATTAAATTCAAAATTATATGGCAACAGACCTGTCCAGCCAAAAACACCGCCAAACCTATTCTGGAATGAACGGACAAATTCTGCAAAAGTTACAAACTGGTCAGCATAATATTTTAATCCCAAACTACTTGAAGAATAATTCTTTCCATAAAATCCTATTGTTGAATCAGAACAAATAAATCCTGGTTCATATGTTGACCAATATGAACTCTGACTTACCTGAAGATTATTTTTAGTGTAACTCAGATTGTAGCCAAATATCTCCTCGCGTATACAGTCTTTACACGCAATGGAAGCAGAATCAATATGATTCCCTGAAGGGTCTAAAGACCTTGCATAGCCAGATGTGTCAATCCTCCCATCAAGTTTTTGATTAGAATAGAAAAGACAATAATTCAGGAGCAATGAATCAATCAATGCCGAACCAAAAAAACCTCCGTTTTCCGCTGTTGAAGTATATGGAATGACCCCTTGCTCACGGGTTAGCAATCTAAATTCATTACTTTGGAAGAATGAACCTGTGGAAGAAAGCATTACACCAGAACCAAAATCAAGATTATAATTACCCAGTGCAAATTTCCTTTTTCCTTCGGTAATCAGGATGCCCCCGCTATAATAATCTATTACTGAAGACTCATAGGGGTCTTTCTCAGTGACCAAAAATACTCTATAATCATTCACCTCAAATGTTGTTCTTGTGTAATACTCCTGGCTCCCGTTTTTATCCAAATCTTTTCTTAAACGCAATCTACTCTGCAATCCTTTCCATTTTAATGGTTTCGTTTTAACATATAGATAAGGACGAATTAAATCAACAAGACCTTTATCAATTCCCTTTATCATATATAATTCATCAACTGATTCATACATTCCGACCTTCCCTCTATAGCTAATAATTCTAAGACAATCAGAAATTTTTAAAAATGGAATTCTTGATAATTCTTTTAAATCCGCGGTATTAAGGTCAACGGGATTATTCTTTAAATCTTCTAATAAAAACAAAATTGTCTCAAAATCTTTTTCCTGCTCTGTCTCAAATAAATCCTGACTCAGTGTAGTAAAGAGAAGAATGACCAGTGTCACAGTTTGATAATATTAATAAAAATTGCGTGCGTTAATCCTAACTGACGGTGGCTGCTTCCAGAATAATCAAGAAAAATTCTTCCCAGATAGATCCTCATTCCGTAATCAAATAAAAAATTTTCCGTACTAATTCCAGTAGAAAGTTCAAATAATCTTGTCACTTTTATAATTGCACCAAGTTTTAAAAATGGTCTGTTCTTCCCTTCTCCCATTACATAACAATAGGGTTCAATTTGTCCACTCACATTATAATTAAAACCAATAACATAACTGAGAGGTAAAAAATCAGTATTTGAAAATCTGGGGTAGTTCACATTATTAAGACATAAATCAAATTTGAGATTAGATACAAAAAAAGTTCCACCTAATTTAATGGTGTATGCATAACGATTAGTATACTCTTTAATCCAATTATTTAAAAATCCAAGGGAAATACCACCACTAATCGTTCTATATAAAAGGAAGCCACCAGCGAATTCCAGAAAATTTTCCCTGTATAATTCATTACCAAAAGATGAAAGTTTTAAGCTAAACGAACGGAATTGTAAATCCGCATTCCAAACACGCAGTTCACTGATGCCAAACTTCTCAATGCCTCCCAGAGTAAGGCAAAACTTTTGTTCAACTAAATTCGCAGGATTGAATTTATGAGTTGTAATTGTAAAATCCGGGAAAAGGAAATTTTCAAAGATATTTAAAATAAAAAGGATTATCAAATCTCTTCAACCTTTAAAACCATCCCCTCAGCACCGATGACTTTTATCTTTGCTCCCCTTTTTATCGATTTATCACTAATTGCATTCCACCACTCTCCGTGAACAAAGGCAGTCCCACCCTGAGCATTGATATCGGTACGGGCGATTCCAACTTCACCGATGAGTCCTTCCTTTCCCGCGGCAGGCTTTCTGAACTGGGCTTTGATACCTAAAAATAACAACAGACCAACAAAAACTACGATAATGATCACGACAACCATTATCACCTCCCAGGATACCCTTAAAAAAGGTAAATCACTTTCAAAAAGAATCAAAGAACCTATAATTAGTGAAACCACACCACCTATACTCAATAATCCGTGTGAGGCCACATATATTTCAAGGATGAAGAATATAGCACTCAAAATTATGAGTGCAAGTCCTGCATAATTTACGGGTAAAAGATGAAGAGCATAGAACCCAAGGATTAGACATATACCCCCTACCACGCCCGGAAATATCATCCCGGGATTCTGTAATTCAAAGAATAATCCATAAATCCCAAGAAGTAGTAAGATATATGCAATATTAGGGTTTGTGAGTATCAAAAGCAATTTCTCTCTTAAAGTCATAGAAAGTTTCTTCATTGGAACTGACTTGGTTTTTAATTTTCTTTCCTGTTCCTGAACTTTTGTTTCACGCCCATCAAGTTTGTCTATTAACTCTTCTTCATTTTCGGCAATAATTTCACAAACGCCAATTTTTAATGCGGTTTCGTCATCTATAGAAGCACTCTCTCGCACAGCTTTTTCTGCCCATTCTATATTGCGATTCCTTGCTTTAGCCAATGATTGAAGGTATGCAACTGCATCATTCGTAACTTTCTGCGCCATCGTTGTATCTATCTTTTCTCCTCCCATTCCCACTGGATGCGCTGCACCGACATTCGTTCCCGGTGCCATTGCAGCGATATGGCTTGAATACAGAATAAACACACCGGCTGATGCCGCCCTTGCTCCCTTGGGAGCAATATAAATCACGACCGGAATTTTCGCATTGAGAATCCTTTTGGTTATTTCCCGCATTGACTCATCAAGACCACCTGGTGTATCAAGTTTTATTATCAAACACTCAGCATTTTTTTCTTCGGCTATAGTTATGGCGCGGGCAATATAGGCACTGCTTGCTGGGCTGATAACTCCACTGAGTTCACCAATAAATATTTCATTTGCCTGTAGTAAAATTAACACCCATAAAAATGCCATAACTAATGATAACCAATTTGATGGTTATGTCAAGAGCATTCCGAGTTCGGTTATGGGAAAAAGATGAAGATAAGAATTGTGGAGAAATCTTATCATATTTTTATTGACAAACACATAATAATAGATTATAATATAAAAAGAAAATCCTATAATTAGGAGGTATATGTTAAGGAATTTTGCGCTCCGTATTGTAATTATATACATAATCATTGCGGGCTTATATATTACTTTTTCTGACCGCATTATCTTAAGATTTGTATCTGATATGAATTCACTAACAAAAGCACAGACATATAAAGGCTGGGGATACGTTGTCGTAACCGGCATATTGCTATATATCCTAATAAAAAATCAGTTGGAAAGACTTAAAGAAACCGATGCGCTCTTGAAAAAAGCAGAAGAATTGAATGAGCGGTTGAGTAGAATAAACCGTGAATTGAAAGAACTTGATGCACGGCGTAGTATGTTTATTACCTCCATTGGGCATGAATTGAGACACCCTTTGAATTTAATAATTGGCTTTACTGATATCTTATTAAAAGAATATTCAGGCAAGATTAATGAAGAACAGAGGAGACAGTTGCAAATAATAAAAGATAGTTCAGGACATTTAATATCCCTAATCAATGAAATTATCGACATTACAAAAATTGAATTGACAAAGGAAAGAATGGGCTCAAAACAATTTGATTTAGAAAAGCTGGTACTTGAAACCGTTGATTCTTATCGGCCACTTGCAAGACAAAAAAATCTGAAGATTGATGTTAACTCACCAGGTAGAGTAGAGATAGTATCCGATGAAAACAGATTGAGGCAGGTACTTGTGAATTTACTCAGTAATAGTATAAAATTTACAAATGCCGGAGAGATAAAGGTTGAATTGATTGATGGGGTTGATTTTGTAAACTTGATTGTACAGGATACTGGAGTAGGAATAAATAATGAAGAAATGAAGTATCTTTTTGAACCTTTTAATATTGTAAAATTCAAAAATCGTCCTGATGTAGAGGGAACCGGGCTTGGATTGTATATCACAAAACGTATAATAAATTTATTAAAGGGTGAAGTATCTGTGGAAAGCCAGTTGAATAGAGGGTCAAAATTCATTATAAGTTTGCCTAAAGGATATGAGACAAAATGAAGATTCTGTGTGTTGATGATAATAAACAGGGAAGATATTTATTAGAGACAATTCTGCGAAAAAATGGCTACGAAGTTATTTCTGCTGAAAATGGGAAAAAGGCACTTGAGATGTTAGAAAAAGAGAGTGTAGATATGATTATTTCTGATATTCTGATGCCGGAAATGGACGGTTACACACTTTTATCAATATGTAAACGTGACGAACGATTGAGGAAAATACCATTTATTTTCTATACAGCAACTTATACTTCAAAAGAAGATGAAGAATTAGGAATGAAATTAGGCGCTGATCTATATATAAGAAAACCAATAGAATTAGATGAATTTATGAACAAGATAAGGCAGGTAGTTAGAGATTTTTCAGAAAAGAAGTTAGTCCCACGAACCACAATTATAGAAAGTATTGAAAGTCTACAAATGCTTTATAACAAAGTACTTATAGATAAGCTTGATAAGAAAATCACAGAATTGGAACAAGTTAGGTGGCGTTATAACCTCCTTTTTGAACATATAGAAGACTTTGTTTACTGGCTTGATAAAGATGGCTATTTTACTTCAGTAAATCCACAGGTAAAAAGATTAGGTTATGCACCTGAAGAAGTTGTGGGGCGACACTATAGTGAATTCATTACTCCTGAGAGCCTTGTGGTTGCGAAGGAACATTTTGAAAGGGCGAAGGAAGGGAAATCTCTTTTTGATGAATATACAGTGGAATTCGTATGCAAAGATGGTTCAAAATTATTATTCAACCTATGGGTTTATACAATATTTGAGGAGAACAAATTTGTTGGACGGTTCGGGATTGCGCGGGATATTACAAGGATTAGAGATACCGAAAGAAAATTAAAAGGGAGCGAATTCAGATACCAGATACTTTTTGAAAACATACCGGTTGGGATATTTTATTATAACAAGGATTTAATTCTTACCGAAATTAATGAACGTTTCGCTCAAATACTACATTCAACAAAGGAAAAACTACTCGGACTTGATTTGAATAAGTTGAAAGACCAGCGCGTTTTGCCCGCAATTAAATCAGTTCTCAAAGGGAAACAAGGAGAATATACTGGCTACTATGAAGCAACAACCAGTGATGTAGTGATATATGCAGAGATGAAGTGTGCGCCAGTATATGACGAAAACAACAATATAATTGGTGGGGTTGGATTAGTCCACGATATAACTGCCCAGCATGATGCTGAAGAAAGATTGATAGAATCGCTTAAGAGAAATCAAAAATTCCTGGAAGGAACTGTCGATGCCCTGGCTTCAGCAGTGGAGAAAAGAGACCCTTATACTGCCGGACATCAGAAAAGGGTGGCGAGTTTAGCCAGCACAATTGCCCGTGAATTATCCCTTGGTGAAGATACCATCCAGTGCCTCAATATTGCCGGAATTCTCCATGATATTGGAAAGATATATGTGCCGGCTGAAATACTGAGTAAACCCGCCCGACTAACTCAGGCCGAGTATGATATTGTCAAAGAACACCCAAAGATTGGATTCGAAATTCTTAAACCAATTCAATTTCCCTGGCCCATTGCTGAGATAATATTACAACATCACGAAAGGATTGATGGTTCAGGTTATCCGTATGGCTTAAGATTGGATAATATTATACTTGAAGCAAGGATTCTTGCAGTTGCAGATGTAGTTGAGGCAATGATGACGCACCGTCCCTACCGTCCAGCCTGGGATGTTGAGGTAGCATTGAGAGAAATAATTTCTAATAGAGGAATCCTCTATGATTCTGATGCTGTTGATGCCTGCGTGAGATTATTTAGAGATAAAGGATTTAAGTTTTAGAATCTTTAATTTTTTGAATATCCTGATCAATAGCCCTCTTTAGTGCCGCATCATCGGAGAATTTTTTTATTGCCCGTAATCTTTTTATCAATTTTACGGTAATCTTCTCGCCATACAGATTACCTGAAAAGTCTAAGATATGGACCTCAATATCATTATGGTGCAAAAACATTGCTCCCTGGTGGAGTTTATTGTGAAGTTCGAGTTTGACTTCATATACACCATCCAGGGGAAGTAATTTTCCTTTTTCTACATTAAGATTGATGGTAGGAAAACCGAGTGTAATGCCCTTCCCTTTACCTTTTACTACATCTCCGGTAATTGAATATTCCCGTCCAAGTAATTGATTAGCACGTGGGATGTTGCCGAGCAAAAGGAGTTCCCTGATTCTGGTGCTTGATATAATTCCTCCTTCATCTTTGATCTTAGGGACAATTTCTACTGCATATTTACCTTGAGCCATTTCCCTTAAAACTTTTGCATTTCCCCTGCGTTCCTTTCCAAAATGGAAGTTCTCGCCTACAACAACGACCGATGGTCTTACCATATTGTAAATTAAATTCACAAACTCTTCAGGAGGCTTGCGGGCAAATTTTTCATCAAAGCTGAAATAATATAAAAAGTCAATACCCAATGATTTAAAAATTTCTTCTTTTTCTGTTTTCGTTGTAAGAAAGATGACTTCATTTTTATGCAAAACTGAAACCGGCGGGGGATGGAAAGTAATAATACCGGTTTTTTTTGATGAACCAGATTGCTTTACTCGGCGTATTATTTCTTGATGGGCAATGTGTACCCCATCAAAGTTACCAAGGGCACAGACTGATTCAAATGTAAAATTATCAACATTATCGTATATTATTCGCATATTTTATCTTGTTAAAAAGCGCAGTTAATATTTTTTTCTCTACTACTGGCAATTTTTCCTTCAATTTAATACCAGCAGCAAGTCTATGACCTCCACCGCCGAACAATTGAGCTAATTCATTTACATCAATCAAGCCGTCGCTCCGGAGACTGACCCTGACCCCATCTTGTTCTTCACGGAAGAATACTGATACGCGGACAGAGTTTATCGCCTGCAAGAATGATATGAAATTTTCGGACTCTGACATATGTGCCTGAGAGCCTTTTAACATTTTTCGGGTAAGATACATAATCCCTACATTCTTTTTTATCTGTATTGTTGATAATACCGCACTCAATAGTTTAGTCCCTGCGACTGTCTTGGCATTCAATTTTTTGACAAGGTCTGCGGGTTTTATTCCCTTAGTGATTAATTCGGAACAAATTCGCAAAGCCTCAGCAGTAGTATTCGGATGGGTAAAACTACCCGTTTCGTTATAAATACCGGCATAAAAAATCGTAGCAAGATAACGGTCAATTTTAATATTAAGCTCTTTAAATATCCTGTAGATAATTTCACAGGCAGATGAAGCTTTTTCATCTATAATTGCAATATCACCGAATTCTACGTTACTTTTATGATGGTCAATGTTTATAACAAACTTTTCGTTCAAAGACTTTAGATTATATTTTTCTTTTGGGAATATTCTTTCAATACCTGCAGAATCAACCGCAATCAAGAGATCAAAACTTTTTAAAATATTTGAAAAACAATAATCTTTTAAAAGAAAATTATACTTCTTTGGAATTGATGAATGGCAAAATAATGTTGGTTTTACTCCCTTGTAAAAATTCACAAGATATGCCATTGCCAGTGCTGAGCAAATGCCATCACAATCCGGATCAATATGAGTCGCAATCAGAATTCTTTTATTGCTCTTTATTGCCTTTATTAATTTCTTTAAGAAGACGCTCAATTTTCTGTCCATATTGCTGGCTGTCATCAATAATAAATTTTAAATCAGGGATAAATTTTATCCTGATACGATGGGCAAGGGCACTTCGGATAAAACCCTTTGCTCCCTCAAGAATGTGTAGATCGTTGACACTATCTCCAAATGTAGTAAAATATACCTTTGCTTCCTTAAGATCTGACGAAAGTATAACTCTTATAATTGTAACCATACCTAATCTCGGATCCCTTATTTCCTGACTTATAATAAGGGAAATCTCACGCGCAATCAATGAAGCAACTCGGTCGCGGCGCATTTTATATTATCCTTGATTCCGAATTTAAAATAATTACGGAGGGAAAATGTTCAATGAATTTTAAGACTTCGCCAAGTGTGGATTCCACTACTTTCTTTGTATTACTGCATGTTACGATGGCGAGCTGAGAACGTTGCCACAATGCTGAGTCACCAAATTCACATACCGCTACATTTAAATGATTTTTAATTTTTTCCTTTAAACTTAGCAAAACCCTCCTTCTTTCTTTAAGAGAATGGCAGTTTTCAATGTGAAGATCAATGTCGCAGATCCCAACAAAAAATTTATGCAATTGATTATGAGGGGCCATTGAATTACTCAACTTCTTTTCCCGGGACTTCCTCTATTTTATAAAATTGGATTACATCGCCCTTTTGTATTTCTGGTACATTCTCAAAACCGATACCACACTCATAGCCTGTAGCAACCTCACGAACATCCTCTTTAAATCTTTTTAAAGAAATTATCCTCGTCTTGGCTATCTCTTTATTATTCCGCATTAAAATAGCTACCGCATTACGGACAACCTTTCCATCTTTTATATAACATCCGGCAATCAATCCTACCTTAGGAATATTGAATACTTCACGTACCTCTCCTTCTCCAATAAGAATTTCTTGGACTTTAGGTTCCAGAAGACCCACCATCGCTGAACGCAAATCATCAAGTGCTTCATATATCAGCCTATAGGTGCGGATTTCAACACCTTCGCGCTCAGCACTCTCCAATGCCTCTGTATCTGGCCCAACGTGGAATCCTACGCAAATGGCGCCAGTTACTTCTGCAAGTACAACATCGGACACAGTAATTTTGCCCACACCTTTGTGAATTATGTTAACACGTGTATCCTCAATCTTTAATTCCTGAAGTTTTTCATCCAGAACCTCAAGTGAACCTGCAGTATCTGCTTTAAGTATTATATTCAATTCTTTTGTTTCTCCTTTTTTTATCTTTTCCTGCAAATCAAGCAAGGAGACTTTCACTTTTCCCGTTTTCATCCGACGTGTCCGCTCAATCAGTTCACGCTGGTATGCAATCTCTCTTGCCTGGCGCTCATCATCAACAACCATAAATATTTCGCCGGTTTGTGGTAGTCCATCAAATCCAAGCACGAAGACCGCAGTAGAAGGCTCTGCTTCATCAATTCTCTTTCTCGTTGCATCCAGGAGCTCCCTTACTCTACCTGCCTGACAACCACATACAAATGGATCTCCTCTTCTCAATATCCCCTCCTGAACCAGAATTGTACATACATTTCCCCTGCCGTGTTCAACATTTGCCTCAAGAACAACACCCTTTGCCTTTGTATTTATTGGTGCTTTAAGATTCATTTCTTCTGCCTTAACAAGAATAGCATCAAGTAAGTCATTTATTCCGATTTTTTTTATAGCGGAAGTTTCCACACATATCGATTTCCCGCCAAACTCTTCAACTATCACATTCGCCTTGGCAAGCTGTGATTTTACAAGATTGACATTTGCCCTTGGCAGGTCAATTTTATTGATTGCCACAATTATCGGCACATTCGCCGCCCTTGCATGGTCAATCGCCTCAATCGTCTGGGGCATAACACCTTCATCGGCTGCAACAACAAGCACAACTATATCCGTTACCTGGGCACCTCTTGACCTCATTGTTGTAAAATCTTTATGTCCGGGTGTATCAATAAAGGTTATTAACTTACCATTGTAAGAGACTTGATAAGTGCGGATTTTTTGCGTAATCTTACCATATTCTGATTCCGCCACTTTGAGATTAGTAATAGCATCAAGAAGTGTGGTTTTCCCATGGTCAACATGCCCCATCATCGTAACGACCGGCGGTCTTTTCACCATTTGTAATGTCCTTTCTCCCTTTTGTTTTATCTGGTCTTCAAGAGTTACAATCTTCATTTTGCATTTGAATTCATCACAAAGGACTGCTATCGTATCAAGGTCAAGGCGCTGATTCAGACTTGCCATAACACCCAGGCTCAAACATTTTTTAATCACCTCACTGGGGGGAACATCTATCGCCTGTGCGAATTCAGATACAGTCATAAATTCAACGACTTCCACAACTTTTTCTAAAGGTCTTTCAACTTGTTTAACAGGCTCTTCTTTTTTGTAGTGTTTTTTTACTTCGCCCTTTTCAATCTTTGCGAGTGTTGCTTTTACTGTCTGCCGCACTTCTTCTTCGTTAATTTTCTTGGTTTTTTCCTTTGGACGGATAGTGGTTTTAAACCGCACAACTTCCTTTTTTACGCGTCTCCTCTCTTCCGCAATCTTCTCTTTGATCATTTTTATCTCTTCATCGGTGAGTAATGACATATGCCCTTTCGCCTTAATGCCAATCTGTTCCAGCATCTTTATTAAGGCATCGCTGGAAAGTCCCAAACTTTTTGCCAGATCATGAACTTTCTGAGGCATCTTCTTTTTCCTTGTTCTTTTCTTCTGATTTTTCTTCCTTCTTGGGTCTTAATTTTTCATATAACTCATTTATACTTGTGTCGTCCAGAGCGAGAAGTGTCTTTAACTCATCAGGAGTTGCTTTAAGCACACTCAAAACATCTGTATAGCCCTTTTCAATGAGTATTTTCTTCATTGTTTTATCCAGTTGCGGAACATCTTCAATCTTGGTCTCCTTTAATTTCTTTTCTTCAAGTTCTTTTTCATATTCAGAAATCTTTTTTATTTCGATATGAACCCCAGTAAGGTTTGAGGCAAGCTCCACATTCACACCATTTTTACCGATTGCTTTTGAATAGTCCTCATCCGGAACGATTGCCAGAACATTCCCTTCCGCAAGCGGTTTGACTTCTTTTACCTTCGCTGGTGAAAGACTCCGTGAAACTAATAGGTTTATATCCTTTGTCCACTGTATAACATCTATTTTTTCATCTGATAACTCTTTTACAATGGATTGTATGCGGCTTCCTTTATATCCGACACAAGCACCAATAGGGTCGATCTTGGGATCAAGTGTTTGTACCGCTACTTTAGCCCTTACACCTGGTTCTCTAACAATTTTAACAATTTGAATTGTGCCATCTTTTATTTCAGGAATTTCATAATATAGTAACCGTTCAAGAAATTTCGGGTCAGTCCTGGATAAAATTATCTTTGGTCCCCATTGAGCACGCTCAACCTTGAATACTACTGCACGGATTGGAGCATCAAGTCTGTAATGTTCTGACTTCATCATTCCGCTACTTGGGATACTCGCTTCAATGGGTCCAAGGTCAACCAGAACTTCATTCCGGGTGACAACTTTAACGATTCCTTTGACTATTTCGCCTACCTTCTTTTCATACTCAGCCATAATCCTATTCCTCTCAGCCTCGCTGATGCGCTGGGTCAATGCTTGCTTAACAGACTCAATAGCGGTTCTGCCAAGTTCACCAATGGGAATTGGTATTCTTATTACATCTCCAATACTGCACTCTTTTATCTTCTGTGCATCTTCAAGTGAAATCTCTTTATCGGGCTCATTCACCTTCTCCACAACTTTTTTCACCAAATTAATTCTTATTTCTCCGGTTGATTTGTTTACCGAAACTTCCGGCTCTACCCCTTTTCCGAATCTCCTTTTTACACCCGCCTTGATCGCTTCGGTAAGAGAATCTATAACATAATCAAATTTTACTCCCCGGATACGGGCAATGGTTTTGATATTTTCAATAATTATGTTATCCTCATTTGCCATAATCAAACTCCTCAATGATCTTTGCCTTAATTATTTCCTGCAACGGCACGACCACCTGCCCCATTGCCTGGGCAACGGTAACAGAGTTTTCATCGGCTTCTCTTATGAAACCTTTTATCTTTTTATTTTTCAAAGTTATTTCTGCCATTTTTCCCCTTGCCCACTGGAAATGCTCCGGCCTTGTAAGATGTCTTTCAATACCAGGTGAAGATACTTCAAGTGTATATTGAAAATCAATTATATCAGAGTTGTCAAAAACTTCGGACAATGCCCTGCTGACCTTTTCGCAATCATTTATTGTAATACTACCCTGTGCCCTATCAATAAAAACCTTTAAGGTCCGTGTGACATCATTGAACTGGAGATCATAAATTCTAAAATCCATAGGTTCTATTATATCCTTTATCATTGATTCAATTTTTTGCAAATCAATCTTATACATTCAAACCCGCCATCAATTTATCCTTTAATTTTATACATACTTCCTTAATCTGGTTTTTATAACATTCAACTTTTTCTCCAGTTTCCCTGATATATATATCAACTTGGTCATTCTTTATCCCTTCGGGTCCAATCGTAATCCTCAAAGGAATGCCAATGAGGTCAGCGTCATTGAATTTTATTCCGGCTGAAACATTACGGTCGTCAACAATTACTGAAAAATTGGCATCATTTAATATATTCAAAGTTTCTGAAGCAATTTTTTGAATTTTTTCATCCAGGGGATTGAGTATCAATAAGTATACATCAAAAGGAGCAATGGACATAGGCCAGACTGCGCCCCGTTCATCACCTTTCTGCTCAATTGCGCAAGCCATTATCCTCTCAAGCCCAATCCCATAACTCCCCATTACAATAGGTTTTTCCTTCCCTTCTGGGTCAAGATAATAAGCACCCATACTGGCTGAATATTTTGTACCAAGTTTAAATATATGACCGAGTTCAAGGGCATCTTTTATTTCTAATTCTGTGCCGCATTTTATGCAGCGGTCACCTTTTTTTATTCTTCGGAAATTGTGATAACTATTTATTTTTACATCCCGATTTATATCCACGCCCTTGATATGAAAATCATTCTCGTTTGCTCCTGTTACCATACCTTTTGTATCTTTTAATAGATCGTCCGCAATAATCGTTATATCAGATATTCCTACAGGTCCGATAAAACCGGGTTCAGCACCAAAATATTTCTGAATATCTTCAGCACTTGCGGGTTGATAATCCGAACCAATCATTTTACTTAATTTTTCTTCGTTAATTTCGTAATCACCCCGGATAAGAATGAGAATGGGTTCTTTCCCAGGAGCGGTCATAAACATATTTTTAATCAAATTGGATGGTGTCACATTTAAAAACTGACTTACTTCCTCAACAGTCCTTTTGTTGGGTGTAGCGACTTTCTCCAGCTGTATCCCAGGAAATGATACATATTCACCAACTCCTTCTGCTACTATAAGGTTTGCGCGGTACGCACATTTCGGACATACTACGATGCTATCCTCGCCACCCTCAACGATTGCCATAAACTCTTTAGATTCACCTGTCCCCATTAAACCACCAGAGGCATCAACAATAACAAACTTCAACCCGCACCGCGTAAAAATTCTTGAGTAGGCTTCTTTATGAAGATTGAAACTTTTATCAAGACCCATCTCATCTATATCAAGACTGTATGAATCTTTCATTATAAACTGTCTTGAACGAATTACGCCTGCCCTTGGTCTTGGTTCATCACGAAATTTGGTCTGAATTTGATACCAGATCTGAGGAAGGTCACGATAAGAGCGAATATGATTACGGGCTATTTCAGTAATAACTTCCTCATGGGTTGGACAAAGACAGTAATCTCTACCTTTACGGTCTTTTAATCGAAACATATCATCACCAAAATCTTTCCACCTCCCTGATTCTTCCCATATTTCTTTGGGTGAAAGTGCTGGCATTAAAAGTTCCTGAGAACCAATGCGGCCCATCTCCTCACGAATTATATTAGCAATTTTTAAAAGAACACGCCATGCAAGTGGTAGATAAGTATGGATGCCAGAGCCGTGTTGCTTTATAAAGCCAGCGCGGAGCAAAATCTTGTGGCTCTTTAGCTCGGCGTCCTTTGGGTCTTCTCTTAAAGTTTCAACCAGTGCCTTCGATAATTTCATAACTATAAATATATCATAAAACTATTATAAAGTCAAGACTTTTAAATTCTGAATTCCTTTTGGTATAAATTATTTACTTTTCAAAAGAATAAGACAGTATTTACCTCCTTTGAACTCATTCAAAATTCGGTGTGTTCTCTACTGCTATCATTTACCAATCTGTAACAGGGGAATAAAATTTTTATCATAAGGGGCAATAACAATAGTATTATTGGGTGAAGTATAAAGGTGCTGTAGGTTCTCAAGGTATTTCCAGGAAAGGTATGCCCGACCCCGGTCACCAACCAGAGACTGAGCAATTATTTGCTGGGCTTCGGCAATGCCGGTAGCTTCGATTTTCTTCCTCTCCGCTTCTTTTTTTTCTTTTAATAATACAAACTCCATTTTTTGGGCTTCCTGTTCTGCCTCAAGTTTCGCTTCAATTGCATTCTTCACCTTTACTGGAAGACTGATGTTTCTCAATAAAACCCTCTCAAGAACAATGCCTCTTTTATTAAAATCCTCTGCAAGTTGTCTTTCAATCTCAGATTCAAGATCCTGCCTTTTTTCCGCATATATCTCTATTGCCTGATATTTTGAAGTCGTATTCCTTATTGCAGTCCTTGCTGCTGGGCGAACTATCTTTTCAACATAATCAGCACCTATTTTCTGGAATACATTACCTGCTTCTTCAGGGTTTAAATGATACCAGACTGTCAAATCCATCTTCACTTCCAGCCCATCTCTTGTTAATGCAGTTATTGCATCATCACCTTTAATCTGCCCCTCTTCGTATGCGATAGACATGGTATATGCCTGTGTTCTTATACTCATAATATGCAGATCGACAAATGGATTAACTATATTCAACCCTTCGGAAAGTGTCGCTTTTGTTAAAACCCTACCGAATAATATCTGAACACCCACTGAACCTGGTGGAACAATCCTTAGCAAAGAAAAAAATATCAACAGCCCCCCAATGATACCGGCACCATATGTTACATAGTTCCGTACTCTCAATATATTATCAATCCTTCGGTCCTCACCCTTTACTTTATATAAAGAACGAAACACAAAAAGACCAATAATGAGCATTAAGCCAAGAATAAACATAATACCTCCTTTTAGAGATTATACACATTATTTCTTTATAATCAATAAAGAGTTT
>JBDRWA010000040.1:0-15651 GCA_039802145.1 Caldifarciminota bacterium
TATAGATTCCATATTGTTATTTTCAATCGTCTGGTAAATTTCCAGAATCCGCGAAGGCTCAATTATATCCATCCTGACACCTTCAAATGCACATTCTTTTTCAATCCTGGGACTATAGTCCATTAAGAAAGACCCACCGCGATAATTGAGTAACCATTCTACATTAAACCCATACTGGAGGGCGTGATAGGCAATGCCATAAGCCTTGAGATGATCAGTCTGTGATAAATCCATAGGGATTAAAATCTTATCAGCAAAGGACTGTGTAAAAAATAACAATAACAGAATTATGAGTAATTTATATTTTGTGTTTAGCCGAAACACGGAGCAATCCATGACATTATCGCATTTATTCTTCGTTATATTTAATTATATTCAAAACCTCCTCAGGATTGCTGGCATTTCTCAATTGTTCTCTAACCTGTAATTTTCTTAAAAGTCTTGAAAGTTTTGCGAGCGCGATTATATACTCTGACTTTTTATTTTCCGGTGAGGCAATCAAAAATATTATATGGGATGGTTTACCATCAATGGAAGAAAAATCAATTCCCGAAGAAGAACGGGCGAAAACGAGAACCAGGTCGTCCACCGCATCAGTACGGGCATGAGGTATTGCTATTCCATCCCCGATCCCTGTTGATTCAAGATTCTCCCTTTTTGCCAGTGCTTCAAAAAGCTGTTTACTATCGTGGGCAATTTTTTTACCCACCATAAAATCAACAAGTTCCCTTATGGCTTCCAGTTTTTCTGTGGCATTCATCTCCATAATGACTGCCTCAGGTTTAAGAAAATTTGAAATTTTTAATTCCATTACACCCCCTTTAATTATAGACCAACAACCGGAACCGCAGAGGAAACAAAGATTTTCTTCGTCTCCTCGCGTTTTTTAACTAAAATTAAATTAATTTTGTAATTTTCAAGGTATTTTTTAATTACCCTTGTTACCTGTCCGTTTTCCATATGGAGTGATGTTCTTACTCCATTTTCTACTGCTTCATCTTCAACTAAATAAAGCATCTCCCAGCCTTCTTCTTCAATCCTTTGCCTAATAGCTTCTGTATTTTCATGAGTGATGGAAGCAAGTTTTGATATCCGATGTTCTTCAAGGACAAACAGAACAAAAAGCTGACTCTTAAATAATTTGCATAACTGGATTGCTGGAGTAAATATTCCCTGGTCTGTATTATCCACAATATAGAGCAGCGTTCTTTGAAATTCTGATAAGGTAAATCTCTTTTCCTCCATCTTATAAATTATAGTATGTATCTTGATACATCAATATTTTTGACTATCTCAGCAAGCTTTTTGTGTACATAATCACCGGTAATCTTGATATTTTTCACATTGGTATTGGGCGCAGTATATAAGAGTTCCTCAAGAAGTTTACTCATCACTGTATGTAACCTTCGTGCACCGATATTTTCTGTAGACTCATTTACCCTTGCTGCAATTTCAGCGATGGCAGTGATTGCATCTTCAGTAAACTCCAAATGTATTCCTTCGGTTTTAAAAAGAGCAATATATTGTTTTATCAAAGAATTTTCCGGCTCAACAAGGATGCGGCAAAAGTCTTCTTTGGTCAGAGGAGAAAGTTCAACCCTGATGGGAAATCTACCCTGCAATTCAGGAATCAGGTCCGATGGCTTTTTATTGTGAAAAGCACCTGCGGCAATAAATAGAATATGGTCCGTCTTCACCATCCCGTACTTCGTCATCACACTTGAACCTTCAACAATCGGCAGAAGGTCTCTCTGAACTCCTTCCCGAGAAACGTCGGGACCACTGGTTACACCACTACCCGCAATCTTATCAATTTCATCTATAAAGATAATGCCACTCTGTTCTGCACGTTCCCTTGCTTCATTAATCACCTCATCCATATCAATCAATTTATCTGTTTCTTCAGCCTGGTAATATTTCAGGGCTTCTTTAACGGTCATCTTTTTCTTCTTTTTCTTTTTGGGCAATTTATTCCCTAAAGCCTCCTCAATAGCAATGCTAAAGTCTTCAATACCAGCTTGACTGAAAATTTCAATGAACGGGGTGGTCCTCCGGGTCACCTCAATTTCCACAATTCGGTCATCAAGCTTATTAGACCTTAGAAGCGTTCGCATTTTTTCTCGGGTTTGATTACCAATGCCATCCCTTCCGTTCTTTCCCGCTCCAGGTAGAATAACATCAAGGATTCTCTCTTCGGCATATTCGCGGGCTTTTTCTTCAACCGAACGATATTTTTCCTGACGCACCATATTCACCGCAATTTCTACAAGGTCGCGCACCATTGATTCAACATCCCTGCCCACATAGCCGACCTCGGTATATCGCGATGCCTCAACTTTTACAAAAGGTGCATTCGCCAAATCAGCAAGACGACGGGCAATCTCAGTTTTACCCACACCGGTTGGCCCGATTAGTATTATGTTGTTGGGATATATTTCGTCTTTTATCTTACCCTGAACTCGCTGCCTGCGCCACCTGTTTCTCAAAGCAATCGCAACCGCCCTTTTTGCTGCAGATTGCCCTATAATATATCGGTCGAGCCTGGCAACAATCTCTTCAGGAGTTAAATACTCTTCTCTATCAAATGATTTTCTGATGGCTTTGGCTTCCATCATTTATATTATATAAATTCTTCCTTGAAAGTCAATGGGTAACTAATTATTTTTGTTTTAAATCGGATCTCTTGACTTTTGAAAAATTTATAATATAATTTAATTGTGGCTTAAAGTTTTCCTGTAAGGTGTCTATTCTTAAATTTGAAAGGAGGTGATGCTATTGGAGTGGAATAAATTTGAGAACCTTGCAGAAAAGAAAAGAGGCAGAGCTAATAGTGAACACCGTGTTAACAAAAAATAGCAAAGAAGTTCTGGCTTCTGCTCTCAAAATATATGCGGATAAGCCAGAGCAAAAAGGGGGTGTGTTATGTGGTTAGTATTTGGGCTTATAACAATTCTGATACCACCTGGGGTGCGAGGAAAATTGACTGAAGAACTTACCCAACGAATCGAAAAAGCATCATTGGAGGAACAAATTTCCTGTATTGTGATAATGAAAGAACAATATCCCTATGATGCTATGGAGTCTTATCCAATCCCGGAAAGGATAAGGAAATATAGAGAAATTGCACAAAGGAGCCAACAATCAGTTATTGATTGGCTCGGATTAATCCCGGGCGCGAGGATTCATCAGCGCTACTGGGTATTGAACGGATTCCATCTTGAGGCAAGTCCCGAGGTAATTCTAACAATTGCCCAACGGGATGATGTTGCTTGGATTACATACAACTCCGAGGTCCGTTTAATTGAACCTGTTAAAAGTGCTGAGCAACTTTCAGGGCGTCCTATTGAATGGAACATTTTACGGGTAATGGCCGATAGTTGCTGGAATGCTGGCTTTACCGGGCAGGGAGTTATTATCGGTCTTACCGATACCGGAGTTGATTATAATCACCCAGCCTTAGCCGGCAAATGGGCTGGGCACTGGCATGTGGCGCAGGGATTACCACCGTCAACAACGCCTTATGATGACCATGGGCATGGTACCCATTGCATGGGTACAATCCTGGGTGGTGATGGATTTGGTCCGTTTACCGAAGATATTGGTGTTGCACCCGATGCGCGCTTCGTGGCTTCAAAAGTTTTGAGTTCTAGTGGTAGTGGAACATGGGCACAGGTAATTGAAGGACTTCAGTGGATTGCTGATCTGAAGGCAACCGTTGATATCAAAGCGGTTTCCAATTCCTGGGGTGGTGGTAATGCTACTGATACTACAGTATTTCCAGTGTGTAGAACATTGTTATCAGTGGATATACTACCAATCTTTGCCAATGGAAATTCAGGACCCTCGGCCGGCTCAGTGAGAATTCCCGGGGCTTATTCAAATGTTATAGGTGTGGGTGCGACAACGAATGCCGGCGATACCGTAGCCAGTTTTTCCTCGCGTGGACCATCACCCAATCAGGTACCTTACAATGACCCGAATACTTGGCTCCGGTCTGACTGGAATTTCATAAAACCTAATATCTCAGCACCCGGTGCTGCGGTGCGTTCGTGTATTCCCAACAATCAATACGCAACATGGGATGGTACCTCAATGGCCACACCGCATGTTGCCGGTGCCGTAGCGATTATGTGTCAGAAAAATCCGACCTTACCTCCGCGCACGCTGTATTCCATTTTAGTTGATAATGTTGATAGGCTACCTGGTGTTACTTATCCCAATAACAATTATGGCTGGGGAAGGTTGAATGTCTGGAAAGCACTCCGGGCAACTCCTTCACTAAATACTCCATTTGTGACGCTGGGACGTTGTATTATCAATGATTCGGGTGGTGATGGGGTAGTAAATCCGGGTGAGACCGTTAATTTTGGAGTTTATGGTAAAAATATTGGCGCACAAACTGCCCAGGGAGTTCATGGGAAACTCAGCGAAACCAGTCCTTATATCACATTAACTATTGATTCCAGCTGGTATGGCAACATTCCTCAGAATGATTCAGTAATTGGTAATCCTTATTATCGGTTTGTAGTAGCAAATAACACACCGAATAATCACAGTGTCAACTTCACGCTTCGTTTCAAAGATGTCAATGACACAGTTTGGATTACTTATCCTTTGATCACCGTATACGCACCAGTATTACAATATCAGGATAAAGCAATAACTGGGGGCAATAATAATGGAATTCTGGATCCCGGTGAAACAGCAAATTTGATTGTGACTTTAAGAAATATTGGCGGCGCCACGGCAAATAATGTAACAGGTGTGCTGATGGAGAATTCACCCTGGATAACAATCGATGACGCCAACGGCGGTTTTGGCAATATTACACCTAATGGAAGTGGGAATAATAATGCGGACCCATTTGTCATTACCTGTGCGAATAATGCACCTTTAGGCGACAGTGTGCTTTTTAGAGTAGCATTGAGCTCCGGTGTGTATGTGGATACTGTTCAGTTCTATCTGTGGATTGGCTGGAAATTACCATCAGATACAGGTTATTATTATGTTTATTGGTCAGGTAACCCCCATCCGTGGGCACCAGTTTATTCCTGGTTCCCGATCGATACGACGCAGACCCAATATCCGGGAACATCACTGAATTTAGGTGATGATGAGACGCGTCAGGTCAACTTACCGTTTACCTTCAAATACTACGGGACGAATTATACGCAGATTTCCATCTGTTCCAATGGCTGGATTGCGTTTGGTTCAACAACATCCACAAATTATACGAATACAGCAATTCCCAATACCGCCCTGCCCAATGCTGTAATTTATGCAATGTGGGATGATCTGCATCCCGGTTATACTGGCATGCCCGGTGATGTTTATTATTACAATGATGCAGCAAGGAATCGGTTCGTCATAGAATGGTTCAGAGTTGCACATTATGCATATCAAAACACAATGGAGACCTTCCAGATATTTCTCTTAAATCCTGCACACTACCCGACTCCGACGGGTGATGGTGAAATAATTGTTCAGTATTTTGATTCCTGGGATCAGAATGATAACACTTGCGGTATAGAAAACGCCGCCGGCACTATCGGTATCCAGTATCATTTTGACGGTACTTTTCACCCCCATGGCGTGCCGATTACCCCTCCGTTTGCCCTGAAATATACAACCTGGCCCCCCGGACTCGTTGGTATTGAAGAAGTTGGCACTTCATTGAAATCGGATAATCCGGATATGGTTTTATCACCAAATCCTTTCAAGAGTAGACTGAGAATAGTCTATCAGATTCCCGATAGTAAATATCAGATGATGTGTGCTGGAGAAAGGCTACCTGATTTTAGTCTGCGGGTATACGATATCACAGGTAGGGCAGTCAAAGATTTGACCAAATATATAATATTCGATAAAATAATTCCTGTCTCAGTGATTTATTGGTCTGGTGATGATAATGTTGGTCGCAAGCTCCCTTCCGGTGTCTATTTTATCCAATTAGAAACCGAAGGTTATAAAAAAGTTGAAAAGGTAATCTTGTTGAGATAAACGGTTAACTGCCTGGGTAAAAAGGGGTTACATTTAACCGCAATCAAAAGAATCCCCGGACACGCTGATGGGCGCTCCGGGGATTCTTAAAAGGATTGAATTTTCTCTACATTCTACAAATTTCTCTCTTTTTAAGAAACAGAAAAATGGCAAAAAGAGTTTTTCCAGAGTCTTTCATTCTCCATCTCGTCTGAAAGGCGGTGGAATAATAACCCATCCCTGTGCTTCCTCTTTGTCTCCTCTCCCCACTCTTTAAGTTTATTTAAGATAGCTCTCCCAATAATATCATTGTTGACTTTTTAATTTTTTCATATATAATCTCATATTCATTTTTAAAAATTTCATTAGAGTTAAAATTATTTGTTCAATAAGGAGGTACTATGATTGAAGTTCAGAATTTATCTAAATTTTTTGGCACCACAAAGGCGGTAGATGACATCAGTTTTAGCATTGGTAAAGGTGAGATCGTCGCGTTTTTAGGTCCAAATGGCGCAGGGAAGACCACGACTATGCGGATGCTCACAGGATACTTCCCCCCTACCCATGGAAAGTGTTTTATAAACGGGATGGATGTCGCCCAGGAACCAATAAAGACAAAAGCACTGATAGGGTATCTTCCCGAAGACAACCCATTATATCCTGATATGAAGGTGTATGAATATCTTGAATTTATTGGTGAAATAAGAAATATAAAAAATCTTAAAAACCGGGTAGGCGAAGCAGCGGAAATTTGCGGTGTTACCGATGTATTAAATAAAGAGATTGGCACCCTTTCCCGTGGTTATCGCCAACGGGTCGGTGTTGCCCAGGCAATAATCCATAATCCCGATATTTTAATTCTTGATGAACCGACTGAGGGTCTTGATCCGAATCAGGTGATTGAACTGCGTAATCTCATAAAAGAACTTGGTAAGGAAAAGACAGTAATGCTTTCAACCCATATCCTTTCTGAAGCCGAAGCAACCTGCGAAAGGGTTTTGATTATCAATAAAGGGAAACTCATTGCCGATGGTAGTAAAAATGAAATTAGAATGATGGCAAAAGGTGGAGAGACAATAATCCTTGAAGTAATCACAAAACAGAATCCCTTTGATGAATTGAAGAAAATACCCAGCGTTAAAGAAGTCAATGAAAAAAAGAGCGAAAAAGGCGATTATCTCTATGAGATATTGTGTGACAGGGATATTCGTGAACAAATCTTTGAGACGGCAGTAAGCAATAAATGGAAGATTATTGAACTCCATAGAAAATCCACTTCACTGGAAGATATATTCAGGGAATTAACAAAGGAGGAATAGTGATAAGAACAATTATTAAAAAGGAATTAAATAGTTATTTTAATTCGCCAATTGCCTATATCATTCTCGTCATATTTGTAGGAGTAAGTGGCTGGTTCTATGCCCAGGATTTATTCCTCGGGGGTGAAGCTGATATCAATGGCTTTGTCAATATCGTGCCCATCCTATTTCTCCTTTTAATACCCGGTATCTGTATGCGCCTCATTGCTGAAGAAAGGACCAGGGGAACGATTGAGACGCTTGCCACATTACCGATTACCGATACCGATATTATAATTGGTAAGTGGCTCTCGGCATTGATTTTGATTTTAATTGGTCTGGCCGTCACGTTGATCTTTCCCCTGATTTCTGCTTTCTTGGGGAAAATTGATTGGGGGATTGTCTTCACCAGTTATATTGGCTTAATACTCTTTGCCTTATTCTTTACCGGTATTGGAATTTTTGCCTCAGCCATTTCTACGACCCAGATTGTCGCATTTGTTATCGGCATCTTCATCTCCTTCTTCTTTTTCATTATCGGCAAATTACTCTTTGCCCTTCCTTCCAACATCGTTCCAATCTTCAATTATCTGAGCATTGATTACCATCTTAATAATATTATTCGCGGGATACTTGATTCCCGTGATTTAATCTACTTCTTCTCCTTAACCTTTATCTTTCTCTATGGTGCCTTCTATTTCTATAGCCGATTAAAAGAAAAACTTTTAAGTGCTACACAATGGGTATTGATTGGCATCGTTATCGTTCTCGTTAACCTGGTGTCCACGAGATTTTTCTTCCGAATAGATTTTACCGAAGGAAATATCTATTCATTGAGCAAGGCAACTTTAAAAATTTTGCATGAACTGCCTGATAATGTCATAATTCGTGCTTACGTCACAAGCAAGTTACCATTTCCCTACAACAATCGTGCTCAGTACCTCAATGACATCCTCGGTGAATACCGTCTGCGCTCAAGGGGAAAAATCCGGGTTGAAAATATTGACCCGACGACCCCGGAGCAAATTATGGATGCCCAGCGCAGTGGGGTCATACCCCTCCAGTTTACTGAAGTAAAACAAGGCGAATTCGGAATGAAACAGGGATTCATTGGACTGGTAATACTATTTGAAGATAAACGGGAAATTATGCCTGTGGTGGAAGATTTTGCCAATCTTGAATATGATATAACCTCGCGCATCCGGAAACTCACCCAGCCTCAGATAAAAACGATTGGTTTCACTACAGGCCATGATGAACTATCACTCTCGGAAAATCTATTGAGTAAAATCAGTGAGCGTTATATAACTCAGAATATAAATCTTAAAGATACAATAAACCCCAAATTCGATGCCTTAGTCATCGCGGGGCCAAGGAGTGACTTTGATACAATTGAAACGAAGAAAATTCTTGACTTCATTAATAATAAAATTCCCGTTGCATTCTTTATTGACCGCTTTGGCATAAATCTTGATTTCTTCCTTTCTTTCCCCCTGTACCTGCCTAATCTTGATTCATTATTCAATAAGATCGGTATAACCGTTGAGCCAGGGATGATAATGGATCGCAATAACGAAATGCTCGTTTTGCGGAGCCAGCGCGGGCTATTTGTGATGCAAAATTATGTGCCTTATCCGTACTTCCCCAAGTTAGTTAATCTTTCAAAAACAAATCCCATAACCAAGAACTTTGAAGCAATCGTTCTGCCCTATGTCAGCCCGGTAGTGGGTGGCGAAGAACTGGCACGCACATCAAGGGCATCATGGTTAAGAAATTCTCCCCAGACCTTAAATCCCATGGACCAGCAAAAATTTTTGCCTTTCGCGTTACCCTTTGACAAACAGGGACCATTCAATACCATCGGCTGCCTCTCTGGAGACAAAAGAATCGTTGTCGTTGGCTCATCAAAATTTATTGACAATCAATTCCTAAGTGCTCCAGGGATTGCATTATTTATGAACATCCTTGATTGGCTCACTCAGGATGAGATTCTGATATCAATCCGTTCAAAAGCAGTGAGCATCAGACCATTAAAGGAAATCAGCAAAGGGATGAAGACATTTCTCCAGTACCTGGCACCGATCCTGCCATCGTTGATATTTGTTATTATAGGCATCGTAAGATGGCAGATAAGGAAAGGAGGTAAGATACCCTATGAAATATAAAAATTTAATCATCCTTATTTGTGTTATTGTAATTCTGCTTTTGATTCTTACCCTCACCGGGAAAAAGCCTCAGGCAAAACCCATTATCACAGTTGATGAACTAAACACGGTTCTGGTCTGCCGTCCCAGCGATACCACCGAGATAGAAATTAAAAACAACAATTACCAAATTACCAGACCATTCACTTATCCTGGTGATAGTTCAGCGATTGCTTTTCTGATGAATAATCTGAAGAATTTGAAACTCGGTGAGGTTATATCAAGAAGAAAAGAGAAATTTGAAGATTTTGAAGTTGGCGAAAAGGGAGTGAAACTAATTTTAAGAGGAAAAAAAGAAATCGCATTTTACATTGGTAAATATGCTGGTGATTACCAACACTCGTATTTCCGATTTGATAATGACGATAAAGTATATCTGGTCAGCGGGATAAATAAACACCAGGTCAATATCAAACCTGATGACTGGCGGGACAAGACAATCTTAAAGGTTAACCAGGAACTAATTGAAAAAATCAGCATTGATGATAAGGAAATAGTGAAGAAAGATACGCTATGGATGTATAAAGACAAAATCATAGACAGATATAAGATTGATGTAGTTCTCAGAACCTTAAGCGAACTCAGAGCGACTGGATTCTCAGACACATCCAGTTTTCGAATCACACACAAAATTAAAATATTCACTTCCAGTGGTATTGAATTCGCCCTTGAGATTGGTGATAAACGCGACTACAATTACCTGGCGAAGTTGCCGGATAAACCAACCATTTTTCTCTTGAACGAATATACGCTGAATAATTTCCTGAATCTCATACCTGCGGAAGAAAAGAAGAAGAAATAAATTTGTTTAATAACAAATTTAATTTTCAAAATTTAAACCAGCGTCTCAATCGGACCCAATAACTATCTTTTAATCTTCTTCGCTATTTCATCTTTTACTCGTTTTAACAAGCATAATGCGATTTATGTGAATGTCAATACTTGTTGATTCATTAAAACCGTCTTGAAATAAAACAAATTTTGATTATATTAAATTCAAGGTGTTTCTATTTTCTGATTTAATTAAGGAGATATTATGAATAATGAACAAAAATCAAATTCAAATTTTCAACCTTATATAAAATCGGATGAAAGAATTGGTGAATTCAGTATAAGGGCAGTGGTGCTCGGTTCAATCCTGGCGATTGTCTTTGGTCTGGCGAACGCATATCTCGGATTAAAAGTTGGAATGACGGTATCCGCATCAATCCCCGCTGCAGTAATATCAATGGCAATTTTGAAGGGTGCACTAAGAAAAGGAACAATATTAGAAAATAATATTTCCCAGACCATTGGCTCTTCTGGTGAATCATTGGCAGCAGGGATTATCTTTACAATCCCCGCATTCTTTATGTGGGATTACTTTCCTGATGCCTGGACAATTATTTTGATTTCTTTTTTGGGTGGATTTTTGGGCATTTTATTTATGATTCCTTTAAGAAGGTATTTAATCGTTCAGGAACATAAGACCCTTCCCTATCCCGAGGGAACCGCCTGTGCTGAGATCTTAAAGGCAGGTGATAAGGGGGGTGCAAAGGCAAAGATTGTATTTTCAGGTGTGGGAATCGGTGCTTTATACAAATTTTTGATGAGTGGTCTGAAATTGTGGAAAGAGACTGCAACCTGGCTGGTGAGCGGTGTAAAAGGAATGGAAATCGGCATTGACTTAACACCTGCTTTATTAGGTGTTGGATTTATCATTGGTCCAAGAATCGCTTCCTATATGCTCTCCGGTGCAATCCTTGGTTATCTCGTGATAAGCCCTTTGATTGCGTTTATTGGTGCGAATTTAAATACACCAATTCCTCCCGCGGATAATATCGTTGCACTCCTCTCTCCTTCGGAAATTCGCAGTTATTATATTAGATATATCGGTGCTGGTGCGGTTGCGGTCGGTGGATTGATAAGCCTTCTACGCGCCTGTCCGATCGTATTTAAATGCTTCAAACTCGGATTCGTTGAAATGTTCAAAGGATTTAAATTTTTACCCGATAAGAATGCCCCAAGGACCGAGCAGGATATCCCAATGAGTGTGGTAATTGCTGGTGCAATAATAATTGCAATCTTGATGTTACTCATTCCCCAGACCCATATTGGCATTATTGGAATGTTGATCGTTGTTATATTCAGTTTCTTCTTTGTTACGGTTGCATCAAGGATTGTGGGAATCGTTGGTAGTTCATCAAGCCCGGTCTCAGGGATGACAATTGCTACACTGCTTATAACCTGTTTGATATTTGTCGCTTTTGGCTGGCGGGGAATGCCGGGAATGATCGGTGCAATGTCCATTGGTAGTGTCGTTTGTATTGCAATATGTATGGCTGGTGATGCATCCCAGGATTTAAAGACTGGATTTTTAGTTGGCTCAACTCCTTTCTACCAGCAGATTGCTGAATTTATCGGTGTTATTATCCCCGCATTATTTATGGGTGGTGTATTGATGCTTTTACACAAAACAATGGTGATAGGTTCTGATAAACTTCCCGCACCCCAGGCAACGCTCATGTCATTTGTAGTAAAGGGTGTGCTCAGCGGAACCTTACCCTGGACCTTTGTTGGTCTGGGAGCAATTCTTGCAATTGCTGTGGAATTGCTGGGAATATCTGCATTACCATTTGCAATCGGACTCTATCTTCCATTATCACTATCAATGCCGATTATGGCTGGTGCGTTAATCTACTATTTTATACAGAAAACATCTACGGGTGAAATTTTAAAATTCAAAGAAGAGAAAGGCATTCTATTCTCCTCAGGTCTTGTTGCCGGTGACGCCCTCGTTGGTGTGCTAATTGCATTTTTGATTGGAATCCCTGCCCTCAATAAAATCTATGAGAGTTTACCAGTGGGTGCTTGGCTTGGCAATTATGCTAATATCGGTTCTATAATTATCTTTTTTATTCTTGCATTAGTCCTTTTCTTCCATTTGCATAGTAGAGGTGAAAGAAATGTCGGTAGAAGACCAGATTAAAGAAGCAATAACAAAACAAGACTTTGCTTCTGCAGCCCGATTGGTCGTAGCGCACAGCCGTGATTTGCTCCAGCCGGGAAAAATCAATATATTAAAAGAATTCCTTAACGCAATCCCTGAAGATGAGTCTGCAAAGAATCCAAAACTCTTACTCGTTCGTGCCAACACCGATTATTTAAGTGGCGAACTGCTCAGTGCCGAAAGAAAGATTCAAACCGCAATTCCAATCTTGAAAAAACAGGGTGATAAATCAGGGCTCACTGCTGCATATCGTTATCTATCTTATATCTATCAGGATATGGGAGAAAATAAAAAGGCAATTGAAGTTTCAAAACTTGGCTTGAGACTTCTTTCCCCAGATGACTTTCGAGGAAGAGCAGGACTATTATCTACAATAGCAGGGAGTTACTGGAGACTTTTAAAATACAAAGAAGCCATGCAATTTTATAAAAAAGTAATGGATATTTATATTGCAATTGGTGATAAAGAAGGGGAAATGCGCACGCTTGCCAATGCTTCAGCAATAGATGTGAAATTGGGAAATTTTCAAAAAGCAAGAAAAGAAAAAGAAGAAGTACTCAGGTTCTATGAAAATTCAGATAACAGAAGGAGTTATTGTCTTGCGGCTTTGAATCTTGCTGGATTGTATCTTTTGATGAGAGAACTTGACCGTGCTGAATCGCTCTCCACATCGGCAATCACCGAGGCTATGAAGATTGGTCTGGGCTTAGCAATTGGTCCGGCAATGGTTAATTTAGGTGAGATATTAATGTTCCAGAAAAAATTTAAACAGTCAGAAGATACCCTTCTTCAGGCAATGAAAAAGACCGATGATGCCCAGACTTCATCGTTTTTGACCAACTGTTGTATTGCGTTAAGCAGATTATATCGCTTACAAAATAAGATTGATTTAAGCAAAAAATATGCGCTAAAGGCATTGGAATCTTGCCCAGCAGATACACCAATTGAAAGGGCCGGTGCTGAATTCAATATAGCACAGTTATACTTTGCAACCGGCAAATACACAGAGGGTCTCAAATTATTGAAAAAATCGCTCAACTATTATAAAAAAATGAAAATGGCATATCATACCGCGACTGGTTATTTAGAACTTACAGATGATTTATTAAATCAAGAAAAAAAGGCATCTGCCGTTAAGACATTTTCAAAGGCACTTAATATCTGTCAGAAGTACGGCTATGATTTTTTATTTGACCCTGCAATTTTTAATAATTACTGGCATCTTATTGAAAAATTGAATCCCCAGAGTCCGCGCCTTTATATCAAAAAACTGAATTTAAAATATAAACCGCTTACAGCAATTGGATCAAAACTCCCAGAGATAAAATTTCTTACCTTCGGTGGGTTTGAAATATTTGTAAATGGTGTAAAAATAGAAAAATGGCGCCGGAATTCGGCACGATTGGTATTGAGCCTACTCTTTACAAAACAAATAATAAACAGGGGTGGGGAACTCATATTCGAAGATAAATTTGTCCCCAGTGATACACTTCTACTTGCGCTCTGGCCCGAAAAACCACAGGCGCTGGCAACAATGAACCTACAGGTCGCAATAAACGAACTTCGCAAAAGGTTAGAACCGAATTTGAAAGAAGGTAAAAAATCACAAATAATAGAATATGAAAATCACTCTTACCGGATGAGGTTGGATAGTATCCACACCGACTTAGAAGATTTTTTGAAATTTTATCGCCAGGCACGGCAATTAGAAATATCAGGAAAAAATAAAGAGGCATTAAAATTCTACCAAAAAATCTTTGACTTGTATAAGGGTGATTTTTTGTCGGGAATTGATTTAACCGAAGTCTTTGCTATCCGTGAAGAACTGAATCAGATATTTTTAAAATCCTTACTGGCATCAGCGCGGATAAATTTAACTGAAAAAAATATTGAAACAGCGGTCAGCCAGTGTAAAATTGCATTAACAAAAGACCCTTACTCAGAAGAATGTTATCGCCTCTTGATGAAATGTTATGCACAGATGGATAGAGCGGATTTGGTATTAAAACAATATGAAAAAATTAAAAACATCCTCAAGGATGAGTTGGGTCTAGAACTGAGTAAGGAAACAGAGGATTTGAAGAATCGACTCCTATCGTAAATTTTTTTATAATTAGCAGGGCAAGGCTTTAGCCTTGCATAAAAACACAAACCTTAAGATTTACCTGAGACTGCCGATTCATTAAAATTGATGTAGTGTCCGAGTTTACTCGGCTCTTATAAATTTGCAGACCAAGGTCTGCCACTACTGGCCAATCATTTTTTTCCCGGTAGTGGTTGAACTTGCTCAACATTGATTATTGCAGAGTAAACTCTGCCACTACAGGATTTGATGCAGACCAAGGTCTGCCACTACAATCTGCCACGCACTAAAACAATATCTTAATCACCTTCACAACAAACTGGTAAGTGTCTGGTAAGTGGAATTTTTATAAAATAAAATGCAAGTTTTAATTATGCTTGACTTTGTTTTAATTTTGTCTATAATTAGACACAATCTTTTTGCAAAATGCCAAGAACAGAATCAATCTTAATAACAAGGAGGTCAAATGAAAAGAGCATTAATGCTTGGCATTGTGGTCGGTTTGGTTTTTGTCGGCTGTGGAGACAAGGAACCACCGCAGGTCTCAATAACACAGCCCGCGAGCGGCGATACCGTAGGTGGAACAGTTACAATTACCGCTGAAGCTACTGACAATAAAGGCGTGTCCGAAGTAGAGTTTTATATTGATAATATCCTTGTTTCCACTGACCAATCTTCACCCTATTCCCATTCCTGGAATACCTCCGCCTTACAGGATAACTCTCAGCACAATATCTATGCCAAGGCTTATGACAAGGCAAATAACGAAGGAACTTCAGAAGTAATAACCGTAGTGGTCATCAATCCACCAAACACACCAGCAACACCCTGGGGCCCTTCAAGTGGTTATCAGGGTTCTCAATATTCTTATGAATTTTATACCTATGCAACTGACCCCGCAGGTCAGGGAGTGGCGATAAGATTTGCCTGGGGTGATGGAGATACTTCAAACTGGAGTTCATACCAAGTAAGCGGTGATACGATTGCGATGGAACACTCCTATCTATCAACCGGTACATTCAATGTCACTGCCCAGGCAAAGGATGTAAATGGCGCGACCTCAGGGTGGTCAGGTGCACATCAAATCACAATCACAAC
>JBDRWA010000041.1:0-15639 GCA_039802145.1 Caldifarciminota bacterium
TTATCCTGAGTAGTTTACCCCAATTAATCTGAAATTTTAATCTATTAAGACAATCTTTCTCTGGACTATATCTTTCCCATCCCGGCTGAAATTCAAGAAGTATAACCCTGAATTTAAGTCTCTTTTATCAATTTCAAGATTATGCCGTCCCGCTGGATATTCACATGCTTCTTTCCAGACAAGTCTTCCACTCACATCGTATAATCTTAATTCAATATCTGCCTTCTCTTTTAAGGTGAATTCAAGATTTATTCTGCCCACAGCTGGATTTTGGGCAATTATAAAATCAGAATTATTGAATTGGGTTTGAACTTCTTTAATTCCCACAATCGCTGCCCGATAACAGAGGTATATATTCATTGGCCTTGTCTCATTGCACTGGGCAATGATAACATTTGTATCATTTGCCCCTTGCCAGAATGATGAGCCAACCTCGGAGGAGAAGGCAAAGAATTTCGGTTTTTCAATTGTATCACCATACATCCAGTCAAAGGTCCCGCCATTGGCGACATAGCCAACGGTCTGATAAGGATTCCCATATGCATAATTGTTGGGCACACCGATGATTGTCGTCATCGTCTCGGCCATTGCAATGTAAATTGAACGGTCGGGTTCCGGGGGCAGGGCATTTATATATCCCCAGGGATAAATCAGATAATCGCCGTAGGAATGGTAGTCAAGGTTATACATAAAACTATCGGCGTTGCAGAGTGCCCTTATTGCCTGGGTCTCAGGTTCGGAGAATGCAGATGGTCCACGGTAGTCTTCATCCGGTGGATTGGGGCTTGAGCCGATGTTGTCATACCCCCACATATATCCATAGTTACGATTCAGGTCAACACCATCATAGTCGGTGTCCATCTGGCCGTTGTTGTTGTTATCCCGGCAGTTCTTTCTCCAGCCATTTCCCCAGGGGTCATTATAAGTCTCATTAAAGACATAGCCATCCGGATTTACAACCGGTACAACCCACACCTCATCATTATTTACAATGGTCGTGGCAGTATCATTAGTCCCATAATTCTGTGTTAGGTATTTTATGAAGTCCATACAGATTGAGCAACCGATCGGTTCGCGAGCATGATGAACCGCCGAGATCAGGACCCTCGGTTCAGGTTCCTTCTGACTGGGATTGTCAGAGATCTTCATCGCCCAGATGTTCCTCCCCTGCCAGGATTGACCAATGCTTACCAGATGGGTTATGTTGGGATAAGAACCGGCAATCTGATTTAACTCCTGAACCATTTCATTATAAGTGTAGTATTTACCAAAGGTCATACGCAGATGCCCATAGTTTGTTTCCAAGTAGTTTACTATATCGGGATGCAGAATTTCAATCTGATATCCTGCATCAGACAGTTCTGTCACTATTTCTTCATCAAGAAAATACTCAAAATAACCTGCCCGAGCATTTCCGGTGAGGATGTCATAATTTTTTCTTAAAAGTTCCTGCCTTGCTGATTCACTGTAGTAATACACCCTCACCCACATCGTGGTTGAGAATAGGACAATGGGTAGACAAACAACAAAAATAGATATCCTCTTCATAGATACCTCCGTGCTTATGATAAATTATATTTAATAGATAGCACCTGTCAATACCTAAAATTTATTAATCACCAGTGAATCAAATACCATGCCGTCGGGTTTTATTGCCTTTAACTCTAATCTATTTCTCTTAATCTCTACCAGACAGAAGTGGTGGGTCTTTTCTGAATAAGCAGTCCATTCGCTTTTCCTCACATCGTAGAGTGGTGCACCGCCGCCTCCACAAATAATATAGATAACTCCGTCAATCGGTCTGGTTCTTTCATAGGAATGGTCATGACCACAAAACACGATATCTACACCATATCGGGAAAAGATTGAACACCAGGCATTACGCACATCCATCTGGCTACCGTGGCTGCCCGAAGAATATGGCGGCCGGTGGAGAGTAACAAAAATCCAGTCTATTAATGGATTTTGCCTTGTCTCAATCAAATCATTTATCAACCAGTTTCTCTGGGGACCTGTCAATTGCATTTCAGTATTGAGACATATAATATGACAATTCCCATAATTCACCGAATAGTAATACTCTGCGCCGGGTAATGCAAGGAGTGTATCATATTGCCAGTACGGTCTTTCATGGTTGCCAATTGTAGGGATGAATAATACTTTACTTATTATGGGACACTCTATATTAAAGAATTTCCTCCAGGCATCGGTATCATCCCCATATACTACCAAATCTCCAGCGTGAATGAGAAAATCAAAATCATACTGAACAATTCTATCAATCACTGCCTGATGTTTTATTGAATCACTTCGGGTGTCGCCCAATACGATAAAAGAGACTGAATCGGTAAATTCGGGTGCGGTCCTAAATCGATAGACTTCTTTATACGGAACGATTTTATAATAATAATCGGTGCCGGGCAGGAGATTGGTGAGCATAATATGATGGTGAGAGGCAAGGCCACTTATGCGCACGGTTTCTTCAAGTGCGGGTATGATATCATAGGCAATGACTGTTGATTCTAATCTTGCCGTGTTCCAGTTGATATTGACAGAACTTGATGGTAAGAAAGTTGGGGTCAGATAGGGTGGGCTGTCAAAACCGCCAAATTTCTTTATACTTGGCATCTGGGCTGAGATCGTGCAAATCCAGAGTAGTAGCAATGCGGTCAGGAATTTCATAACACTATTATATCTGAACCTATTAACAAATCAAGTAGTAAGCAAAATTATTGCGAATAATTCAGGTTAAAAGGTATTGACTCTAAAGGCATCCTGTTTATAATAATAAAGTAAGAACTTCAATGAAACAGAAATTCTTTGGATTTCAGTGGCATATAACAAATTACTGCAATCTGCGATGTCGACATTGCTATCAGAGTGACTTTACAAGAAAAGATGACCTGCCCCTTAAAGTCATCATCGATATAATAGACAAACTTTCTGATTCTTTAAAGGATTCAAAAATCCTGGTCAATCTTACTGGCGGTGAACCATTGCTGTTTAAAGGTCTGTATAATATCCTTGATTCCTTTGAAAAAAAAGAAAATATTGAAACCGTAAATGTCATCACCAATGGTCTATTTTTAGACCACAAGACAATTGAAAGGCTCAATTCATATAAAAAAATTAAGGAGTTAAAAGTATCTCTTGAGGCAGGGGAATCCCGATTAAATGATTCAATCCGTGGGACAGGAATATTTGAAAGGGTTTTAAAGAATATCAACTGCGCTCTCGAAAAATTCAAAAAAGAAATCATTTTGATGTTTACGCTGGGGAGTTATAACTATCGGGGGTTAAAGGAGATGTTAAAATTAGGCGCGAAACTTAAAGTTAATGGGGTAATAATAGAAAGATTTGTACCCTGGGGAAGGGGACTGGAAATAAAAAATGAATTTTTGAAACCAGAGGAATGGCGGCGGGTTATTAAAATAATCATAGAATTTACCGACCTCGGTCTTTCACCTGAAGAACTATTGCCATATAAGGCATTCCATATCTACTTTAATAGTGAACGAGAGGTTAAGGGTGCACTCTGTAATCTTGGTGATGAATCTATGGCACTTATGCCCAATGGTGATGTATATCCCTGCCGCAGATTACCGACAAAAATCGGTAATATCTTAAAAGATGATTTTGGTGAAATCCTTTTGCGACTGCAGATATTTAAAGAAATTCTGGATCGAAATTTAAAAGGAAAGTGTAAAGAATGTAGGATGAAGATTTGTCTGGGCTGTCGCGCCCTTGCCTATGCATTGACCGGCGATTTCTATGCCGAAGACCCACAATGTTTTTTATAAGACTTATGGTAACGAGAAAAAGAAAAATATTTTTAATAGGGTAAGGCTTAATAGCTTCCTGATTAAATCAAGGGTATGTAGTTGCACTACTTATGGTGCATAAAAAATGCTATGAAATGTAATAAGATTATCCTCTCCCTTGACGGGAGAAGATTAAGAGCCTGCCCCGAATTCATTTCAGGGTGAGGGTGATAAAATTGGTTACCCCTCACCCTTGCCCTCTCCCACAGGGGGAGAGGGATTTGATATATCCGAGGAGGTCTGATGCGCATCGGAGTCATTTACTATTCAGTTACGGGCACAACCGAAGAATTTGCCCGTAGGATTTATAATGGTTTAATTAAAGAGAAACACCAGGTTGAACTTATCAAGATAAAAACAGATAAACCGATTACTGTACCGAGACAGGATTTTAAGATAACGAATGAACTCGATTTTGCCGGATTTGATCTGATATTATTTGGCGGACCCGTATGGGCTTTTTCTGCCTGCCCGGTTATTATGGAGGCAATAAAAAAATCAAAAAATCTCTCGGGTAAAAAGGTCGTGCCATTTGTAACAATGGGTTTTCCGCTAAAATTTTTGGGTGGTACTCAAGCAATAAGAAAAATTACAAGGGCAGTAGCCGAGATGGGCGGAGATGTCTTGCCTGGCATTATCATCCCCAAGTTGTTCCATGACTTTAAAGCCCTTATGGATAAATCGGTCCGAGAATTGATTTCTTCTATTGAAACTCCTTGACCGCGATAAGATTTTATTTATAATAAACCGATGAATAATACACCATCCGAGGAAAGGAGAAAAAAGAAGCCCTATGTGGTGATTGAATGTCCGGAGCGGATTCCCTGCAATCCCTGTGTTGATGCCTGTCCCCAGGGCGCGATTACTATAAATGGTAGTATTATTGAATTACCCGAGGTTGATTATGAAAGATGCACCGGATGTCTGCTCTGCATACCAAAATGCCCGGGGCTGGCAATATTTGTAATTGATGAAAGACCAGAAGAATATTCCATAGTTTATATACCTTATGAATTCCTGCCCATCCCTAAAAAGGGTGATAAAGCGGTGGGACTTGATAGAGAAGGTAAAGAGCGCTGCGATGTAGAGGTTGTGAAGGTGTTAGATTCACCGAAATTTGACCACTGTGCGGTGATTGGTATCTCGGTGCCTAAAGGGATGGAGCAGGAAATAAGATTCTTCAAATTGAAATCTAAATAAAAATTTTATCATCAGAACCTTTTATGAAATCTATTCCCCGTGACTGGAACTGGTGGGCATATTTCTGGCGGGTAATTCATCGTCAGAAATTAAAGGGAATTGATAAATGGGATGAGATGGTCGTTAGGTTTATAATTGAAATATTAGGATGTAAAAAGGGCGATAGACTTATGGATTTGGGTTGCGGCAGTGGTGAACATACAAGATTGCTTGCAAAATATGGAATTGAATGTACTGGTATTGATATTGCACCTTCTCTAATAAGTTATGCCAAAATGAAGGCAAGAAATGAAAATGTAAAAGTGGAATATATCGTAAATGATATGAGAAAAATTGATTATGAAAATGAATTTGATTACTGCATAATGATTAGTGGTACATTTGGATTTTTTAATGATAAAGAAAATCAAAGACTTTTACAGAGGATTAAAAAGGCATTAAGGCCCGAAGGCAAATTATTATTTGATATCAGAAATCCTATAAGAAAACCCCAATATGGAAAATCCTGGACGGCAATAGATGATGGCTATCTGCTTATGGATATTAAATTTAATAATAAAACAAAAAGAGAGACCTGCGAATATTATTTTATTGATAAAACCGGCAAAATAAATGTAATGTCAAAAGATATAAGTAGGAAAGGGAATCGTCTATATACCTTAAATGAAATCAAATCAATGCTTAATAAATCTGGTTTACAGTTTCTCAATGCCTATGGAGGATTTCAACTGCCACCTCAAGAATTTCCAGAATTTTCTAAATCATTCAACATCGTAATAATCGCAACCAAGTAAAATGCGCAAAATTCTTTCCAGATTTCTCTCCTGTATTTATAATATATTCCAAATCGGTAATAAAATCCTTTTCTTCAGATAACCTGATACTACATATTAGTTGCAATCTTACTTCCTTTCAAATATTTCAACATGTTAGAACGGCAAAAAGCGCTTGATTTTATTACAGGTATTTATATAATATACCAGAAAATATTACATTCAAATAAAGGAGCAGGTATGGGGAATAAATTCATTAGGAAAAGGCCAATGTTAGAGGTTCTATATAGGGAGTCACGGGTAGCCAAGGCATTGGGTGAACCACCCAAAATGGCAATCGTGAATTTGTTGCTGAGAAGGGGTCCTTTGACTCTCTCTGAAATTGCCAATTCAATTCACCGTTCAAAGACGACGACCTGTTATCATTTATCAAAACTAAAAGGGTTGGAAATCGTTAGATATGAGACAAAAGAAAATGGTGTTCATTACTGGATAAAATATGAAAGGGAAATAAGGGAAATCTTAAATACCCTTTCTAAATTCGTAAACCGTTCGCTAAAAGGTATTTACTGGGAGACATGATACATTCTAATATTCTAACATGTTAACATGTTAGAATGGTTGAATGGAGAAGTGTTGCAATGGGAAAGACGGCTTAGGATAACGAGAAAATTGAATTTGTAAGAGGGCAGTATAAGTAAAAAATAATTTGAGGGAAGGTAATTAAAAATTCAAGGAGGCATTGAATGGGTGAAGCATCTTTTGACCGGATAGCACGGTTTTACGATTATGAGAATGAGGGGTATGTCAAAGATATCCCATTTTATCTGGAATATGCAAAGAATTGTGGGGGAGAGGTCTTGGAACTTGGTTGTGGCACGGGTAGAATCTTAATCCCAATGGCAAAGGCAGGTATTACAATTACCGGCTTAGACATCTCTGGGGAGATGTTGAAAATTGCCCGAGATAAGGTTATGCACTTAGATAGAGAAAGCGAAACAAAGATTTAGTTGGTTCAAGGCGATATGAGAAATTTTGAGCTGGGCAAAAAATTTGCGATGATTTTTATCGCCTCCCGTTCTTTTCAATCCCTATTGACGAAAAAAGACCAGAGTTCTTGCCTTGAGTGTGTGCATAAACATCTAAAAGAAAATGGAATTTTTCTCCTTGACCTCTTTGCACCAAGGCACGATATCCTTGCTCAGGTGCAAATATATATGGACAATTTTTACGATAAGGAGAACGATGCCTATGTCTTCCGCTGGGCAGAGGACAAATATGATTTGGCAAAACAGACATTAAAAGAAGACCGATTTTATGAATGAACAGATAAGAAAGGACAGTTCCACCGAATTGTCTGGTCTTTTGATTTAGCCTATTTATTTCGTTATGAAACAGAATTATTGCTTGAGAAACACCATTTTAAAATTGAGAACATCTTTGGAGATTTTGATAAATCACCCTACAATTACTATTCTGGTGAACAAATTTTTGTAGCCGTAAAGGTATGAGGTCTTCAGAAATGAAGGTTTTTTCTTATTTAATTTAATTTGAAAGAATTGGCAATGAAGACTGGCAAAATATTTTACACAATTTTAAATACCCGAATTGGACGGCTGGGAATTATTTGGCGTAAGGAAAGGAGCGTGATAAAAATTCTTGAGATCATCTTGCCCCGATTATTAATATATTCAATCAGGAAGGACTATTCAGGTATTTTGCCGGGCAAAAATAAGATTGTTGAAAAGATTGCGAAAAAAATTAAAACATATATTGGAGGCAAAGAGTTGAGATTTAATCTAAAGTACCTTGACTTAAGCAGACTGGGTAGATTTCAGAGAAAGGTCTTGATGCTTGTCTATAAGATTCCAAAAGGAAAAGTGAAGACCTACGGTGAAATCGCAAGGCAACTAAGAATTCCTAAGGGTGCCCGGGCTGTGGGTCAGGCACTGGCAAAAAACCCATTTCCGATTATTATTCCCTGCCATCGGGTTATAAAGAGTGATGGCTCATTGGGTGGTTTTAAGGGCAATCCTGAATTGAAAAAGAAACTTTTAGAATCGGAAATGCTGGATATCTCTGTAATTTTCCAATAAAGATATTATCGGTCCACCCTGAAAAGTAAAACACCATAAGCATCCATTACAACTAAGCAGTCAATAAAAGAAGACAGAAAAAATTAAAAAGTATACTCTCTAATTTAGACCCTGACCATCAAATGAATAGGAGAAGTGAGGTTTGGATTTATCAGCCCTTGACTTTCAAAAATTTTTTTATATAATGTAATTAAACATTTATTTCCAAAAAATATACTGATACCAGACTTACGATAATGTAATGAGGAAGAGGGGTTAAAGCAGGCTCAAAGGGCAGAAGGACCAAAAAACGGACAAAATTAACATTAAATGGAGGATTTGCCATTTGAGCCAATTTAACCCGCATCAGCAATGAGGAGGTAATATGATTGAGGTACAGGGACTAACCAAGGAATTTGGCGCGATAAAGGCAGTTGATGATATCTCTTTTCATATCGGCAGGGGAGAGATCGTCGCCTTTTTAGGACCGAATGGTGCTGGTAAGACGACCACAATGCGGATGCTAACGGGTTATCTTCTACCGACAAAAGGAAAATGCACTATAAATGGGCTTGATGTAACAGAAGAACCACTCCGGACAAAGAAATTGATTGGTTACCTTCCTGAGGATAATCCGTTATATCCAGATATGAAGATCTATGAATACCTTAATTTCGTAGGTGAGGTCAGGGACATTAAAAATCTAAAAGAGCGCGTGGACGAGGTGGCAGAAATCTGCGGTATTAAAGATGTCTTAAATAAAGAGATTGGAACCCTATCAAGGGGGTATCGGCAGAGGGTCGGTGTTGCCCAGGCGATAATCCATAATCCCGATATCTTAATCCTTGATGAACCAACCGAAGGGCTGGACCCGAATCAGGTGATGGAGTTGCGCAATCTGATTAAGGAACTGGGTAAAGAAAAGACAGTTATGCTTTCAACCCATATACTATCAGAGGCCGAAGCGACCTGTGAACGGGTATTGATTATCAATAAAGGGAAACTAATCGCTGATGGTAGCAAGAGCGAAATAAGAACAATGGCAAAGGGTGGAGAGACAATCATCCTGGAATTGCATGCCAAATCAAATCCCATTGATGAAATTAAAAAGATAAATGGAGTTAAGGAAGTTATAGAGAAGAAGACCGAACAGAAAGGACATTTCCAGTACGAAATTATCAGTGAAGGGGATGTAAGGGAGTTATTATTTGATACTGCGGTTAAACAGAATTGCAAAATTATTGAACTTCATCGCAAATCAACATCACTTGAGGACATTTTCCGGGAATTAACAAAGGAGCAAGAATGACCGGTAAGATAATTAAAAAAGAATTAAATGGTTATTTTAATTCACCAATCGCCTATATAATACTAATTCTCTTTGTCGGAATTTCAGGCTGGTTCTTTGTTCAGGATTTATTCCTCGGTGGACAGGCGGATATAATTGGTTTTGTTAATATCGTGCCAATCTTGTTTCTATTATTAATACCTGGAATATGCATGCGATTAATTGCTGAAGAACGAAGCAGGGGGACGATTGAGATTCTTGCTACATTGCCCCTGACGGACCAGAATGTAATATTAGGGAAATGGCTTTCTGCATTCATTTTGATTGCCATAGGAATTTTAGTAACCCTCATCTTCCCCTTAATTGCCTCATTCTTAGGAAATCTTGACTGGGGTGTGGTCGTTACCAGTTTCATTGGACTACTGCTTTTTGCCCTCTTTTTTGCCAGTATTGGTACATTTGCCTCTTCAATAGCCCAGACTCAAATTGTTGCCTTTATCCTCGGCATCTTTATCTCTTTCTTCTTTTTCATTATCGGCAAGGTTCTTTTTATCATCCCAACAGGACTTGTGCCATTATTTAATTATTTAGGAATTGATTCCCATCTGACCAACATTACTCGCGGAATTCTTGATTCAAGGGATATTATTTATTTCCTTTCCCTCTCTCTTTTGTTTATTTACGGTGCATTCTATTTTTACACCCGAATAAAGGAACGTCTACTCAAAACGACCCAGTGGATTTTAATACTGGTCATTGTGATTTTAGGCAACATCATCCTGAACCGTCTCTTCTTCCGGCTTGACCTTACCCAGGGCAATATATATTCTCTTACTAAGGCATCTTCAAAGATACTCAGGGAACTTCCGGATAATGTAGTAATCAAGGCATATATCACAAGCAAACTCCCCTTTCCCTATAATACCCGTGCCCAGTATGTTACCGATTTACTCAATGAATATCGTCAGAAATCCCATGGTAAGATTCGGTTTGAACATATTGACCCTGTAAGCCGGGAACAGATGATGGATGCCCAGCGCGCGGGAATTATACCTTTACAATTTACTGAGGTAAAACAGGGTGAATTGGGTGTAAAGCAGGGCTTTATGGGACTTCTCTTTTTGTTTGAAGATAAAAGGGAAGTGATTCCGGTTATTGAAGACTTAGCTAATCTGGAATATGATATTACATCACGGATTAAGAAACTCACTGAAGAGAAGTCTAAGACTATTGGATTTACTACAAATCACAGTGAAATTGAACTAGCGGAAAACTTAAGGACAAAAATTAGTGAACGATATACAATAAAAGAAATCAATCTAAAAGATACACTGCCGATTATTTGTGATGCAATGATAATTGCGGGACCAAAGAACGACTTTGATACAACAGAAACGAAGAAACTTTTGGAATATATAAATAATAAAGGACCGATCGGTATATTCCTTGATCGCTTCAACATAAACCTGGAGTTTTTCTTGTCTTTTCCTTTAAAACTTCCCAATCTTGATGCACTGCTGAGTAAAATCGGGTTAAACATTGAGCAGGGTATGGTAATGGATAGAAATAATGAAGTACTGGTGATGCGCAGTCAGCATGGGATGTTCGTGATGCAGAATTATATTCCATATCCATATTTCCCCAAAATCACGGACCTCTCAAAGACCCACCCCATTACCAAGGATTTTGAGGCGATTGTTCTACCATTTGCAAGTCCGGTATCTGGTGGTGAAGAACTTGCGCGCACCTCAAAGGCATCCTGGTTGAGAAGTTCGCCCCAGTCCTTGAATCCGCTTGACCAGCAGAGATTCCTTCCTTTCCAGTTGCCGTTTGACAAGCAGGGACCATTCAATATGATGAGTTTTCTTGCCAGTGATAAGAGATTGGTAGTTGTGGGTACGTCAAGGTTTGTTGACAGTCAGTTTTTAAGCGGTGGGGGTATTGCCCTTTTTATGAATATCTTAGATTGGCTCACCCAGGATGAGGCATTGATTTCCATTCGTTCCAAGGTTGTAACAGATCGACCAATAAAAGAGATTAGTAAGGGGACAAAGACATTCATTACCTGGCTTTCCCCAATTTTACCTTCTATCATATTTGTTGTATTCGGAATAATCAGATGGCAAATTAGAAAGAGGAGGTAATTAACTATGAAATATAGAACGCTTATATTGATGGCGATAATTGTAGTAATACTTTTGGCTGTTGTTCTGTTAACTGGACGGAAACCAGAGGCAAAATCTATCGTTTCGGTTGAAGAAATAAAGAAATTGAGGATAGAAAGGCAGACCGATACTACCGAGATTGAAATCTCAAACGGCGGATATCGTATTGTAAAACCGATAAACTATCCTGCAGATAGTAGTTTGGTTGCCAATTTAATAAATAGTCTAAAGGGACTTCAACTTGGTGAAGTTATTTCCCAGCGCGAAGAGAAGTACGACGATTTTGAAGTGGGCGAAAAGGGGATTAGGTTAATCATCAAGAATAAAAAGGATATTGCCTTTATCCTTGGTAAATATGCCGGTGATTATCAACATTCATATCTGCGGTTTGTAGATGATCGGAAGGTTTACCTGGTAAAGGGGATAAATAAATTCCTTATTGACCGAAGACCCGATGACTGGCGGGATAAGACAATCTTGAGAATTGATAGGAATTTGATTGAAAGAATAGTTATTGATGGGGAAGAAATTATCAAAAAGGATACGCTGTGGTTCTACGGTGAACAGTTCCTTGAAAAACAAAAGATTGATAATATCCTAAACCTTGTAAGTAATCTCAGGGCATCCGGATTTTGTGATACAGCAACCTTTATTGCCAAAAGGCAAATAAAAATCTTTGCTGGTGGAGAATACACCCTGGAGATTGGCGATAAAAGGGATTACAATTATCTTGTGAAATTGCCAGACAAACCAGCAATTTTTCTTATAAGTGAATATATAGTTAATAATTTCTTAAATCTTATATCTGTGGAGGAAAAAGAGAAGATAAAACACAAAACCTGAATCCAGCGATGAATGAATAAGACAGCAGTAAGGGGGCAAGTGGAGAGAAACAGAAATTTTTAAATCTTCTTTCTCAAAGGGTAAGAGAATGGCTACAATATTTTTACAGATATTGATGACTACAATTAAGCTGAATGAACTGTTTATTGGATTCCTTTGTTCACCAAACCCATATCTGATAAATAATTTTGATGATGAATTTTATAAGAAAATGCCCCGGGACTATGTTTATATCTGGGTAAAGAGCCAGGTTCCTAAGGGGTCGCTTGATACTATCGCAGGCGAATTGATCTGGCAAAATGGATATGAATTAGGGAATGAGAAATACTATAAAATGAATTTTAAAAGGATTAAAGCAGACGATAGAGAGATAGGCATCGGTGACACTTTGCTTATCCAGAAGTATCCATCCCTCTGCGAATGGTTAGTCATTTCGGAAAAGGTTGAAATTATCGGTTTTATACTGGGGATTACATCAGATCAAATTATCAGTAGTAATACAGATTCCTCCGGAGATGGGGATAATAAATATTATATAAATATTTATGCCTATGGGAAGATTAAAAATTGGATGATTGAAGAGTACCAGAATGCTTTTTTTAATATATATAAATTGACGGTTATTGCAAGATTAGGACCTCTGTTACCGTCTTATCATCAAAACGCATTCCAATTCAATATCAAAAGTTCAGAGATTATAAATTTCTGTTTTAACCAGTATTGCCACAAACTACTTCCGGAATTCCTGAAAGGGCATTCCTTTTATGAAAATTTAACTCCCGATGCCTTTGAACCCCGTTATTTAGAAATCTTAAAATTCCCCATGGTCATTGATTCGCTCAATTATATGGGAGTATTATTCAGGAACAGGACCAATATCTATGACACCAAATGGGACCAGTATGTGATGATATGTGATTTTATAATCTATCAAGAAGATAACACTATCTTTTATGACCGGCTTTTGAATGATAATTATATTTATGCTGAAGTTTATGATTTCAATCAGGATGGTAATACCGATGTGGTTCTCATTGAGAAAGAATGGAACTGGACATTTTCTATCATACAATTTAAAAGAGGGAATGTATTCATAAAGAGATATGTGTTAACAAGTAGATGTTAGGTAATTGACTGTTACAATCCCGTGGTTCCGTGTTCTGTTTGAAGAAGCGTCAATAGGGTTTACCCGACGCCAAAGGTCACTTATCTTCAAAGCTTGTCTCCACAGCAGTGTTGCTACAGAAAATGAAACTCTCGCGACAGAGCGCTATTGTCCAGGTGGTATGGGGTTAAATCTTCACAATCCAAAATCTTGAAAAAGGGCAAATTTTGATTATACTAGTTATGGCAGTTTTTTGACAGGATAAGGAGATGGTATGAGTGCGCCGAGCAAAGTTCAATCTAATGAAGGAGCCTGTCCTGATGAAAATCAGGATTAGCAACCGCATTAGTAGCAAACTCTGCATAGTGGGAGGCAACGAATACTATGAAGCCAGTGAGAACAAGATACCGAGCCACAATCCGCAAGTTCATCCTGTTAGATACAAGTTATCGGATAGGGTGAACCCTGAAGGATATTTATTATCTAACAGGGTGAAGGGATTGAGCCCAGCACTTTCATATGGTTTGATAGTGATTTATAACAATTTATTTTTTACATTTTGCGATGCATTGAACTCATCGGCGATGCGCGAGTCAGAAAGTGCTGGGTCTGAGACCGTGGCGAGTTATCAAATGGAGAGGCTGGGAACCTGGGAGAGCCATAATGTTCCTGAAAAGGTATGGGTTGCAGGACAGGCGAGTATCGCCTACAAGCCTGAAGAAGGCGAGGCAATCCAGATGACATTATGGCAGTCGGATAAGCCCATAGTAGCGAGGAAGCAGAGTAATGTCTGTGGCGCGAAGGGGCTTACGGGAAGACCGTTTGGAAGGGGACACAACCGCCAGGCTCAGAACTGGAGAACGGTTGTCAACAAAACCTATCCAATAACTTGTTGTATAGGAATTTGAAAAATTCCTATACAATGGTAATGAAATTTTTCATTAAAGTTAAAAAAACCACAAGATATTCAGGGGAGGATGATATGAAAATGGTCTCCGCACAAAGAGACGGTTTGCTATATAGCGGGGGTTTTCAGGGGGTATCCCCCTGAATATCTTGCTATAGTGAGCAAGGAGGTCTTTCTGAAGAGCCGTGTGGGGGAAACCTACAAGCACGGTTCTGTGAGGGGGTAGGGGAGTAATCCCCTACCCCTACCTCAACGGGTATCCCCCTGAATATCTTGGTTTGATTAAACAACCCCTTTTCGGTAAGATTATTTTTGATTTAAATCGTGCGCTTGACTTATTTGAAAAAGTTTATATAATTGTATTGTAATGAATTACTATGAAAAAATTATCCGTTAAGGAGTATCAAAGAGAATATCGAAGAGGGAAACTTTACAAGCAACAACGAGAAGCGTGGTTAATTAAAAATCCAAATTATTACAAAGACTGGAAAGTCGCACACCTTGATTATTTTAAAAAATGGGCAGTAGAGCATCCTGATTATTTCAAAATTTATCGCCACAAACATAGAAAAAAACTTAATGAATACTGGCGTAAATATCGCCGGAAAGAACGAGCAAAGAGAAAATTATGTTCATAAAAAAAATGACTATTGAGTTTTGGAAAAAAATAAATAACATATTATCATTGTGGAAAGGCATATGACCAAAATGGCTGTCGCTTACTGGAAAATGTTTTTCTATTTTCTCTGTTCGTTATTTCTTCTCACTAACACAAACTGCCGCGGCGGATTTATCGACGAACCCCCTCCTGAAATAATAGATGTAACACCTATGGATGAGTCAATCAAAATCGCCTGGACACCGAGAACTTATCATAAAATTGAAAAATCATTCATTTTATGGTCAGAAAAGATTGTGGAAGCCCCTGATTTTCTTGGCTACAATATTTATTGCTACACTGACTCTCTTGTCTATTATTATCAAGACCAAGACTCATTATCATCTTACCTTGTAAATTCAGAACCCTATAAACAAGATACAATCTATACAATCTCCAATTTAACTAACGGCACTAAATATTTTATCCACCTTGCCGGTATCCGTAAAGATGTTGGTATCTCAGTGCTTTCGAATCAGGTCAGTGCTGTCCTACAAAGCGGTTTTGTGGGTGTTCGGGAATAGGTGGCTTTAATGGTAATCTTTTGGGGTGAATTTCTTATGGATTGGCTAACTACAATTGAGACAACGATAACAAAAAGAGGTTTATTTTAATCTTCCTCCCCTTTGATGGGAGTTTTAATTCCCCCGGATAAAGGTGGGGGTGAAAATTAGGCTGGCGGCCAGGGATAAAATAATAATAGGGCGATTAAGAATGAAGATGACTGAGGCTGAGAAAAAAATATGGAATAGGGTGCGAGATAAACAATTAGGAGTAAAATTTAGGAAACAGCAGCTGAGAGGA
>JBDRWA010000042.1:0-15548 GCA_039802145.1 Caldifarciminota bacterium
TTTAACTTTTTCTCCGGCAACGAACGCGCAAGAATCAATTGTCTTTTTAATAGCTTCATCTATTTCATCTTTTATCATTTCATATTGTCTTTTTAAATCCATAAAAGGAACCTGCAATTAATCCTCCTTTTTAACTTATTTAATCTTCCTGATAATCCTTGCTGGAACACCAGCAACTACTGCATTATCTGGCACATCTTTTGTCACAACACTACCGGCACCTACAATTGCATTCTCGCCAATCGTGACACCGCAAAGAATCGTTGCGCTGGAACCTATTGACGCACCCTTTTTTACAAGGGTTGGCACGACTTTCCAGTCGGCTTCGGTCTGCATAGAGCCATCTGGATTTGTCGCTCTTGGATATTTATCATTTATAAAAGTAACATTATGCCCAATAAAGACATTATCTTCTATCGTAACACCCTCGCAAATAAAGGTGTGGGTAGATATCTTACAATTCTTTCCTATTTTTGCATTTTTCTGTATTTCAACAAATGTTCCAATCTTCGTATTATCACCTATTTCACATCCATATAGATTAACAAAACCAAATATCTTTACATTTTCACCCAATTTTACATCTCTTATTATTTGATGATTATCAACCTTGTTTACTTTATTCACTTTAACTCTACAATGCACCCATTATTTTTTAAAGATTTTTGGGCAGCACTTAAAATTTTTATAACCTCAAGGCCAGTTTTACCATTTGATAGCGGTTCTGCTCCATCTTTTATTGCATCTGTAAATTCTTTTATTAACAATGCAAGGGGTTCTGTTGTATCAAATTTCGGTGCATACATATCACCGGTGCGATATTCAATCAAAGTTTTATAAATACCCTCTTTTGTCTTTATCTCAACTCCTTTATCATATACCTTTATCTTCTCTACTGTTTCCATATCATCATAAACAATCATCTTCTGAGAACCACCGATCAAAATTCTTCTAATCTTTACTGGAGCAAGCCAGTTTACATGGAAATGGGCAATACAGTTATCATCAAAAAACAATGTCAGATAAGCAATATCTTCTATTGTATTATAATGGCCAACGCCGATTGCGGATACTCCCCTTGGCTTTTTATTCAATAAATAGAGCATTATGGAAATATCGTGCGTTGCCAAATCATAGATGACATTAACATCATGTTGAAAAAGTCCAAGGTTGACGCGAACTGCGTCAAAGTATAAAATTTTCCCTATTTCTCCTGATTCAATAATTTCCTTTATTTTACGAACCGCCCCATTATACATAAATATATGGTCAACCGTCAGATTCAACCCCTTTTTCTGTGCAAGATCGATCAGGGTTTCTGCCTCGCGTACCGTCACGGTGAAAGGTTTTTCTACTAAAACATGCTTGTTATGTTCAATCGCCAATTTCGCTAAAGGAAAATGTGTGCTCGTAGGGGTTGCAATACAAACGCCATTTATTTTCGGATTATTAAGAATATCCTCATAACTGTCTACAACTTTAACCGTCGGATAATGTTGCTGAATATTATGCAACCTTTTTGCATCAATATCAAAGCAATAGACTTCACTCACTGACTTATTGTTCAGCAAATTCCGAACCAGATTCGGACCCCAGTAACCAACTCCAATAACCGCTATCTTCATCATCTCTCCTTAAATTAAATTCATTATACCAAAACCAAATGGAAAGTCAAGCATTTAATAAAACATGAATCAATAATTTTTAACGGTCGTAATTTACATTTATCTTTTCTCAATCCATATTTAAATTATCCTAAAACCGAATTATAAACCCGCTCTGTTTTTGCAACAATGTCGTTCCAGTTATAATCATATTTAATTCGTTCTCGCGCCTTCTCACCCAGTTCATTAAGCTTTTTTGGATTTTTTATTGCGTATAGAACTTTATCACCGAGGTCATCAACATTTCTATTTTGGAACGAAAGCCCAACGCCTTGGGCTGCCTCGGAATTTTCCGGTATATCTGAATAGATGACGCATTTTCCATAACTCATCGCCTCAAGTAATGTAATTGCAAGCCCCTCAATCTCCGATGGCAATATACAACAATAGGCATTTGCATAAAGCCAGCGCAATTCTTCGCCATAACGATAACCAAGCCAGTAGATTGAAGAACTTGATTGTTTTTTTAATGTTTTTACATAATCATCAGTATAAGAACTCCCACCTGCAATTACCAAAATTTTATTTAATTTAATCTCCTTCTCAAGATTATTCCAGGCTTTTATTAAAATATCTACTCCCTTGGTGGGCAAAATTCTTCCCACATATAGAAAATAAGAATCCTTTTCAATCAATATTTCTTTATTTTCGTCAGTAAAAATCTTTTTTGAAGAGATATCGATGATTTCCGGTATTTTAACCCCGTTGGGGATGTAATAAACATCACATTTATATTTTTTCTGATAATACTTCTGTAATGTTTTAGAAACCGATATCCGTGCATTTGGGATTGTTGCATAGACTCGTTCCGCTAAATGCGACATTGATTTTGCAATCCGCCCCCATTTTTCTCTTCGGTATGCCTGCCCATGGGAGGTGGCTACTATTTTTGCCTTCACTCTGGGGATAAAAGATAGTATTGCTGGATCCACACTATGGATGTGAACAATATCTATGTCTTTATCAAGCAAATCAAGGCAAGAGAGAAATGTGTGAGATACCATCTCCGTATGTTTTTGTGGAATTGCAGGCAAATTGATTACTCTCATTCCTTTGTAAAACCCACGAAAATTGTTATAGGTATTTCTGGAATATACAATCACTGAATGACCATTTTTTGCAAGAAGTTCTCCAAGTTCTTCTACATGTTTTTCCACACCACCATAGGTGGCGGGAATGCCTTTTAGACCAATAAAAGCAATTTTATATTTGCACATCAAGCGGCCTATTCAGTAATAATCTCATTTTATTTCTAACCACCCAGGAGATGGGTTTAAAAATATTTTTTCGCATTGCCGGGACAGACGAACCAGTCATCCAGCAATTACGTTGGCAATTTTTCACAAGTTCTCTTACTTTTTTTGCTTCCTCACTGCACCATATTTCCTCAAAATTTTGTTTGTTCAAATCCCCCATTATCCAGGGATTCTCTGAACCATTGCAAGCCAGAATTCTTCCCCAGGGGTCAACAAAAAATGATTCGCTCCCTGCATAGCAGGGAATTGCCCTTTCCAGACCTTTCATATATCTGAGTAATCCGGCATTAATATAGGCCCGGAACCAATCTTTTATTCGCAGATTTAGATTTTTTCTTTTCGACAACAATAAAGCTTTTATAAAATCTTTCATTTTTTCTTCAATAATATCCAAATCTTCAATTTTGTTATCGTGTTTAAAAAAATAAAAAGAATTGTGCATCGTAGATTGAGAAAATTCAAGGTCAAGGGAACAACATAGTTGATAGAGATTAATAAGGTCATAGATATTTTTATCTGAAATAACTATTGCAAAACCAATATCTTTCAAGCCAAGCGTTTTTAATTCTAACATGCTTCTTAATGCATGGTCAAAACCATTTTTTATTCCCCGGAGGTCATCATTAAGTTTCGGAAGTCCCTCAACACTTACCCTTATCTTAATATTCGGAAATCTTTTCCCAATCTCAACAAGAATTTTTGTAAAATAACCATTCGTGCTCAATTCCAGTTTCTTTGCCTTGGTATTTAAAATTTCCAAAATTTTTATAATGTCTTTACGGAGCGTCGGCTCGCCACCTGTCACATTCAACCGAGCCATCCCTTCAGGAATTTTCTTCAAGATTTCCGGGTGAAATTCATCTTCAGGCTTTGATGGATTAGCCCAACTATTGCACATCTTACAATGGGCATTACAGCGATAGGTTGATATTACAGCGCACTCCATTATTCTAAAACCTCCTCATATACTTTCATTATCTCATTATAATGTTTTTCTGGTGTATGTTCTTTTCTAACATATTCATAGGCATTTTTTCCTAACGCTTTTGTTTTAGCTGGATTTTGTATAATCCACTCCATTGCTTCTGCCAACGCTTTTGGATCTCCCGGTGGTATAAGTAAACCCCGTTCATTATCACCCACCAGTTCAATCATGCCCCCAAGTTTAGACGCAATTACTGGTTTTCCTTTAGCAAATGCCTCAAGAATACAAAAAGGTTGATTTTCGTACCACAATGAAGGCAATATAACCGCAATTGATTCTGCTATTAGTTCTTGCACTTTTTCTCTATTTTGCGGTCCCAGATATTTTACATTCGCTGGCATTTTTGATAGAATATTTTCTTTAACTTCTTTATCACCATCCCCCGCAATAAAAACATTGCATTGAGGGTTCAAACGTGCTGCCTCTATAAGAATTGCAAGTCCTTTAATTTTTGAAATCTTACCAATATAAAGAAAATAATTTTCATTTTCTAAAGAAAGACTAAAATAATTATCTGGTATGAAATAAGGAATATGCCTTATTTTGTTTTCTTTAAATCCATATTCAATTAACTTTTTCTTTAAGAATGAACCTGGTGAAATGAAGCAGTCAATAAGTTCCTTTACTCTTAATAATCTATGAACATATCCTTCAAGGGTTACTACTGTGCTTGCAAGAAAAGACCCTTTTTTGCATCGTCTTATCATTGCCTGAAAATATTTATTTGGTTTACAGGCTTCACATATTTTATCTTCTTTATCAATCAAAAAATGAGTATTGGGACATAATAATTTATAATCATGCAAAGTCCAAACTACAGGTATTTTCTGTTTTTTTGCTTCAAAAATAATTGATGGAGTAATGTGATGATGAATATTGTTTAAATGGATTATATCTGGATTGACGCGTTTTAATAATTTGCCAAATTTTTTTTTTGCTTCCAGTGAGTATATTGAGCGCGATATAACTTTTAACCCCGTAAGTAGATTTTTGCTGTTTATTAATACCTTATAATCAACATTACTAACAAATAAATCTGCATTTGGATCGTTTGAATTATGATCCTGTATCATCGCAAACATAACTACAATATGGCCATTTGACATTAATAATTTGTATAAATTAAATGTATATGTACTATCGCCGCCACCCGCAAAATGATAAGTATTTACTAATAAGATGCGCATTTTTTATAAACTACTTAAAAAGCGATTAAAATTGTTGGCAATATTGTCCCAAGAATACTCGCTAACGACTATTTTTCTTCCTTCTCTACCCCATTCAGGTAATTTAAACCTGTTTTCATACGCATAAAGAATACCTTCAGCAATATTCATAGGTTTATTGTCTGTTATAAAGATAGCACATTTTTTCTTTTTGGTTATTTTTTCAAATACTTCTAATGAAGTCAAAATTACCACTTTTTCCATAGCCATATACTCCAAAAGTTTTAGAGGAACATTTACTTCCCAATAATCCAGATTTGGATAAGCCATTAAACATACATCACTTTTGGAAATCAACTCGGGTATCTCCTCATACTTACGTTGACCACATAATTCTACGTACCCGTCCAGCTCATACTTTTGGATGACTTCCTCCACGCTATTTTCAATATCACCTCCGCCAACAAGTCGGAAAATAATTGGAACTCCTTTATTTTTAATGATTGCCATTGCGCGCACCGATTCTAAAATGCCGCGATTAGGCGTAAACGCACCATGATAAAACACACAAAATTTATCTTTATTAGTTTCAATTGACCGATTTTTAAAAAAATCTACGTCAACACCCGAGGGCCAGATTAATATGTTCGGGTTAGGTTGAGAATTCTTCATCAATGTCCATCGTAGCTCTTCAGAAATGAAAGTTAATCCATTACAGTATTTGTTGCTAAAATTTAGCGCGATTTTTGTCCAAAGTTTGGACAAAATATCTTTCAATGTTGGTTTATTAGAGTTTTCATTAAATTCATAGTTTCTCATATCCATAATAAATTTTACTTTTTTCCGCCTTTCGCGATTCAATAAAATTGGGAAAAAAAATGACCAGATATCAAGAATGACAATATCAAAGCAATACTTTTTACACAGTTGTAAAAATTTGGCTGACGAGGAAATAAGATAATAAACTCTTTTAATATAAGCCAGTTTTACAGGTTGTTTGACATACGTTATTGTTGAACAAAAACCTTTTGGTTCTTTCTCATAAGGAAATATAAAGTGTAAATTGTGATATTTTTTAAGACACCGATACATTTCCCGCCATGTTGTGATGTGTGTTTCAGTATCAACAGAAACTTTATATATCCAGAGAATATTCATCTCGTGTTATTTAATTACTCTTCAATATTCTCTTTAGCTTCATTATATGATCTCCCTTTGTACTCAATAACCCTTTTGATTCTCGCTGATTTATGTATTAATGAAGGATTGTGTAAAATTTCAAAGACCGTTTTCATTTTCCGCATTAGATAACTTGGGCGCCCAATATCTTTAATATAGGCTGAATCACCATATTTTCCAAATACGTATAATCCTTTATAACCGTATTCTTTCCAATATCTTTTGCACATATAATTTTCGGGTTCCACTCCCGGAGGAATTGGGAAAAAAAGCTTAGGTATTTTTGACAATGCGAGATGAGGATTAAATGACCAAATCTTAGTTTCAACAAGACCAACTCCGTCAAATTCAATTTGATTCCCGAGTAACAAATAATCTTCTTTACTCTTGGAATATTTCTCAATAAGTTTTGCAGATGGTGGTAAAATTTTTTCTTTGCTAAGTCTTATGTGAGTTATGTTAGGATTTCTCCATAAAAGGTTAAATATGATGTCTAAATTCACTCTCTTCAAAAAGGTCCAATCATCTTCAAGGTGAAAATATAGTGGGGTTTCGATTCTATTGTACAAATAATTCATTGCATTTGCGAATCCTGAAGGTTTGTAGTTGATATGTATATCATTTATACCTTCTTTGTTTAAAAATTCCAATAATTTTGGCAAATATTTCCTATTTTTCTCAAAAACGTCGATATGTATAATAAAATGAAACTTCCCGGAAAAACTAACTTGCAATAGGAAACTATTATATGTTTTTATTAATTGAGGCCGGCAAATAGATGGGACAATAACATCAAGACATTCGTTCATGGGACCTTTGGAATTTATTGATAGTTAGTTTACATATCTCATAGTACTTCGCCCCAATCAATTGAGCATCATGGTGGGTTCTAAATCGATGATATCCGGCATTTATAATAGATTCATAAAGTTGAGGATTTTGGTAAAGTTCATTTATAGAGTCAGCAATGTTATCAGGTGAAGTAACAATTGCATCCATTTTGTTTTTGAAATTATAGTGATTGTGTGTAACAATTATTGGTGTTCCTGTTGCCCAAGCATCTCCAATGAAACCCCAACCGCCTATTATAGCTGGTGATATAGCAACAAAACTACTCGCTATTAATCTTAGGCACTCTTCACGTGGTAAAAAATTTATCAAAATAATTCTATCAGGATATTTTTTTTTGAGTTCCATAATTAAGTGCAGATCTCGGCCGGTGCCTACAAAGATAAATTCTTTTATAGGTGTTTTGGCAAAAATCTCCGGTAATATTTTTTCAAACTCCTTTATGTTTTTATGGGAATCAAGTGCGCCAATGTAAATAGCTCTATGTTCACATTTCCTTTCGTTATACCTATGAGGAACATAAGTTGGCCAAGGGACAAAAAAAAAGAGTTTATCTTTGAACTCAGACTTTCTTTTGAGGTCTAAAAAATAACACGTAATTATTGCATCTGCATTTTTACATACTAACTTTTCAATAATTTTCCCAAATAAAATCCCTAAATAATCGCCAGTAATTCTATTTCTTAAAAGTTTCTCTTTGCCGATCATTTGGTAGGGATATTTCTTATTCAACAGGAATTCTAATCTGAGGAGAATGGGAATGTTAAAATCTTTTTTTAATTGTGTGGCTATCGGCATATTATTAGCGTTCTCACAGAAAATAATATGTGGTTTAAAATTAGAAACAATTTTTTTAATTATTCTATATTTTTTTTTCCTTATTATGAAATTATTTTGCTCTTTTAATGTATCAAATATCCTATAAATTATAACGTTATTGGTTGATTCATAAAGCTGTGCCTTCTCAAGATCACCACATTTTGTAATTGTCTGACGATTTGACAGCGCTAGTATATAGTTTCCGCAATCAGCGATATATTTGTAGGAATAAAAATTGTCATTATATTTTTTGTTAATCCCGGGAGTTAAAAGTAGAATATTCATTAGGCGTAATGTCCTTTAGATTGTTATTTATTATTTATATTTTATAATATCTTTTATAACTGAAAATACCTCCTCTGGATAACGGTCAACCGGAAATTTCTGTTTAGCCCATTTACAACCATTTTCTCCCATTTGTTTTCTAACTTCTGGATTGTTAATGAGATATTCAATTTTCTGGGCCAGTTCAATATAATTGCCAGGTGTATAAAAATACCCGTTGAAATTTTCGTGGATAATTTCTTTGGTTCCACCACTTTTGGTACCTATAACAGGTTTACCCATAAGCATAGATTCAACTGTCACACGCCCAAACGCTTCACATAATGAACACATTAGAAGAATATCTGAATTACAAATTAGTGGGAAAGGATTTTCAACATATCCCATTAAGTACACATCTTCCTCTAAACCATGCTCTCGTACATATTGTTTGATTTGATTTGTATATGACTCGTCACCATTTCCTACTATATAAAGGGCTAATTTTAACCCTCTTTTTTTGAGAACATCAACGGCCTGAACAGCATCCATTTGGTTTTTGGTCCTGTTTATGTTTCCTATAATAGCAATTTTGAATTTATCAGGAGTTGAAGAGTAAATACTATCAAGGTTTTTCTCTGAAGGTACACTAATACCATAATAAATGAGATTTATCTTTTTTTGCGAAATATATCGTGAGTACTTTTGCGACACAAATTCTGAATTAGTAATAACTGCACGAGAAACCCAATCGATTATTCTCAAAGATAACGCTTCACCAAAGTCGAAGGTAAGACCATGTTCTTTATCAACAATTTCATGAATGTGCCAAATGTGCGGCTTTCTAAGAATGACTGCAACTAACGCTCCTATTGATACGACAGCACTGTTTGTGTAAATCGCATCAACTTGTCTTTTTAGAACAAAAATACAAATTGGGAACAATAGAAGAAGATTCCATAATAAAAATATAACCCGTGTCCACAAAGATTTATTGCTTGCCCACCACTTAAAGGGGAAAATTCTATATTGAAATCCTGTTTGTTCAAGTTTTTTTGTCAGCGGCCCGTCGCTTGGCAATAAAACTAAAATCTCAATCCCCCGCGCTTTAAGTCCTTCAAGAAGTTCAACTAAAGATTTTTCGGCACCGTAACACTCCGCCGAGTGTGAGAAAAAGGCAATACAAATCCTTTTTTGAAAATTAACGTTCATATTTGTTATATCATGGTATTTTATATTACTGTTCCCTAAACACTACTTTGCTAGATTTTTAATTTGCACTAAAAAAGGCAAGCTTATTGGATTTAAACCTTTAAAATACAAGTATATGAACATTGTGAGTGCAACAAATGTTTCAGTAAAAAGCACTGCTATAGCCATCCCTAACTCCTTAAGTTTAGGGACAATAAGAATTGCAATAACGAGATTTATAATAGCTGCACTAAATAGAGTCAACGTATAAGATTTATCCCTTTTAAAAGGCAGCATAATTTGAATGCCAAAGACATTACTAATTGCTACAAGAAAAATACAAGGTGATAAAATACGTAAAACAGAATTCGATGGCTCATAGGAAGAACCCATAATAATTTTAACAATTAATGGTGTGAAAAAGAATAATAAAACAGATAGCATTAGCCCAAAGCCACCCATAATGAACAAAATTAACCTTACCCATTTAAGTGTTTCATTTTTTGAAACCGAAGCGAGTTTACTGGATCTTGGATATACAGCTTGGGCAATTGGTGTAATAAGTCCTTGTAAAGCTTTAACTATTTTTTCTCCAGCACTATAATAGCCCACACTTGTGGCATCAGCAAGCATGCCAAGTATGAATGCATTGCCAACTGCATATAAACTTGCACAAATCATAGAAAAAAAAATCATCCCGCCTTCGCGTAATGTACTCCAGATGCTGCTTAACGTTGGATAGACAACACGTAATTTAAAAATTCGAAACGCTGCTATAACTCCTAAAAAACCGGCGACGATTGAATTAAGACTTATTAAACATCCATACAGTATATAATCATCAGGACCATGAATAAGGATAAAAATACTCATTAAATATAAACAGCGTGTAATCAGATAAATTCCCGGAATTATTGTCATCTTCTCCATACCTTGAAACAGCCAGATTGGTAAAAGTATATTACCAATAACCATTCCGTATAAAATAAAGAACAGTCCACTCTCGACGCGAATTTTAGGAACAAATGTGGCAAGAATGAGAAGTATGAACAATCCTACAATATAAAGCAAAAATTGAGCTCCCCACACATTAAATGTAGTGCGGCTTACCGCAGTTATATCGTTTTGCTGTATGGATATCTTCCTTGTTGCAGATAATCCGGTTCCATAATCAACCAAGGTAATAAAAAAAGCCATCAGACCCTGAGCAAAGGCAACGGTTCCGAAGCGATAAGGACCCAAAACCCTCACCAGATAAGGAAAAGTAATGAATGGCATGAGATAATTTGCAAATTGAAGAAGATACAGAGATGCTGCATTTCTTACAATTCGATCATAAAAGGCAATGGAAATTACATTTTGAAAGTACTTCACAATTGCATTATCCCTAATAAAATTATTTTGACCATCCGTTATCTAGAACACGGGCATAAACACCATAATCTCCAATTCTGCAATTTGGTATATGACAAAAGTAGTTAATAAGCCTGTACCCCATTAAGTTTCAATTATCTATATCAAAATTTTTGCACCAAATTATGCAAATTATTTGCAAAATTTCAATTGCCTTAAAATCCTCTTCAGCCTTATTTTAGAAAGCTTATTGAATTTAACTTTCTACAAAAAGATGATGGCAAAGTAACTAATCCTAGAAATAGCCACGCGTACTGTGAGAAACAAGATCCCCTTAAATACTCGATTTTGATTTCGTCAATTAGAAATATGAATATTATTGCTAGTGACACTGTTGCCAAAAATCTAATTTCGTAGTGAGCGCTTCTTTGTACACAACAAATACCGACAAGGATTATGATGCTAATCACAAAAAGCCCAAAAGAAATGATACCCAGTAATCCAGTCTGATAATAGAGCGTAAAATAAAGAGAATGGAAGTAACCTCTTATGGATGTTGGGGATATTCGTCCACTTCCTAATAGATTAAAAGTAAAATAATTATCAAAAAAAAGTTGCCATATAATTTGGCGGTTCACAATTTCATCAAAACTCGAACCCCCTGCATACAATTGAAAAGTCTGTAAAATTCTTAGGATAGTTACTTCGTAAAAAGCCGGAAAAACTGCCTTGATTATTATTAACGAAGTACATATCAATGCTAAGACAGAAAAAATAAATTTTATTCTTTGTAAAATATTTTTGCTTGGGAAACAAATGAAAAATATGATAATACCAAATGCTAAACTAAATAGTGCACCTCGTGTCCTTGTGATCATCATGCCCAATAATAACATAAAAATAAGGATTATAGAGAATGATTTTTTTTGAGAAATATAAAACAGCCAGAAGGTAAAAGGAATGTAAACAGCAAACCACTCGGCTATTAATTCATAATCATCTATAATACCACCGGGACGCGTCTCCCTTGTAATAAATTCTCCGATACGGGTAGTGAAAATATTGAAAAAAGATGGTCTAATTTGAAAAGAGGCAAGTATTAGTACAAACACTTGAATAATTAAAGATGCTCCTATAAGTAGAAGAATTTTATTAAATTCATCTTTGTTATTTATTGTAGAAATTACTAGGAAATATAACATTATTGAAGACAAAAAAGATAGGTAGTGACGCAAATTAAATAATAATTCATCACCCTTTAAATTAAAGAAAAGAGTAACGCTATTTACTACAACAAAAAGAAGAGCAAAAATTAATGTAGCTTTTCCGCACCGGACAAATTCAATATGCCCTTTAATCAATTCAATTAAGAATAATATTAATATCAATAAAGTAGTTATCGTCATAGCATCGCGCTCTAAATAACGCAGATGAATTGGTAGAGGTATAGTGAAAACAACAAAGCAAAGTGCGTAGAGTCGATTTATTTTATACAAAAAAATTAGAATGCCCAACGCCCATAGAGCAATTACTGTCTTTATTGGTTCGTCGGTTCTTAAAGTAAGTAGTATTGATATAACACAATAGATGATTGATAAAAATATTATTGAATACTGAGATTTTTTTTCAATTACTAAAACAACGAACCTTTTAATCTGATTATTTACTGGCTGCCAAAGTTGTACTATCATGATTAAACAAACTCTCTATTCTCTAAAAAATTTGCTAATTTTGGACGACCTACAATTCAGGCAGTTCTCTACCTTCCTGTCTATTTTAAATATTCTTAATGTTTGTCTTCATTATTGTTCTTTTTTTATTCATCTGTCCCTGTATTCATAAAGAGATTATATACATCTCTTCGTGTCATTGCGTTTTTTTTCATTATATTATGCTTTCACCAAAGTCAAAAATTATTTCAATTACAAATCATTCTTACGGATCTATACAACAGATTCATGAACCTGTTTTGGAAGATGTGTCGTAACTTATTTTACTTAACAAACTTTACTTATATCTTTAACAAAAGTACACGACTACAATTGTCTTGTTTACCATTGGGGAGAATCTACGACATCTTCTAATTTCCTATCAAGGCTACCCGCCTAAGATCACCCAATACTCCGGTAATCTTATCGCTGCTTTCCTGACTTGGTTCAATTAGAATATCAATATCCTTTGTATATCTTGGTCGTGCTTAAAAAGCAACGGCAAATGCACCAACAATACAATACTTTACTCTATGTCTGTTGAATAATCTTAACAAATCTTCGTAACCCTTTTCCACCTTCATTTATCCTGCAGGGTTTAATCTTATCAAACATCTCTCTTAAAATTTGCATCATTTCTAATCGTTCTGCTGGAGTCATGCTCAAGCAATACTCATGATCAAATCCTTCTGCAGATTTTGAGGATTTCACTCTCTTAACCCAGATTCTTTTCATTTCTCGGTGATTATGTCTATTGGATATAGGGGTTTTCTGCAGGTGAGCCAGTCTATTGATACATTAAAAGTCTTGGATACTTTTTTCAATAATTTAAAAGGAACAGGATTACCCATTTTTTCATATTGATAGTATTGATTATAATCAACTTCCATTTTCCTGGCAAATGTCTTTTCATCAAGCTTAAGAAATTCCCGTAGTGTCCATAGTCTTTTATTGGGGGTTTCAATTCTTTCCAGAATAAGATTCTTCTGGTAGATTTCCAATGGCACTACCTTAATAGCAAATTCTCTTAATATTTCTAAAGCATTTAAATTATTTTTGAAATTCACTTTGAACCTTTCCTCAATTCCTCTAATTTATCAATATCAATCAGATCAAGAGCCCTGCCACTTTGTTTTTTCATTTTAATTAAATCAGCATAGGCGATTACTGAAATTTCAAAATCACCGACCTTTTTACGCACCACCTCTATATCAGAAAAATTTACTGTCAACAAAACATCTATTTGTAGCATTTGCTGGTCAGGATTATAGAAGGTAATCACTTTTGCATTCTTTTCTTGAATCCATATATTCCTTTTCTTTGCATCTGCAAGGTCCGTTGGTTCAATTGGGGGACCCGGTTTAAATTTGAGAAAATCCATTGCTTGTTTAAATCTTTTGACATTCTCTCGGGAGAAATCTACTATCAAATCAATGTCTTTTGTAAATCTTATGTATCCATACAATACTACTGCAACACCACCAACAACTGCATATCTTACTCTATATTTTTCAAGGGTTTGTAATATATCTTCTATCTTCAATTTTATAGGTAGTTGGGTTAATTAATTTTTAAGTAAAATTAGGATTTTTCAGACTCAACAAAAAACAATTCCAAAAACTGAAGATTGCCTATCTCAACCGGATTGGCGAATATTTCAACCTCAATCTCCTTATAATTTTTATCCAGTAGTTTTGATTTTACAATTGCATTACCCTTTGAAATCTGATTCAAAATTTCCCTGATTGCATTTTCCCTCACATCCCGCGCAAAGATATTTTCCCAGTCCATATCAACCAGGTTTTCAGGGTCGTATTTTAGCAATTCTAAGGCTGATTGATTGGCATCAGTGATTTTGTAATCGTCAAGGCTGACAACAATGATTGGCATTGATGCATCTTCAAACAGTCTTTCATATTTAGCCATTGCCTGCGCTTCTTGCTCGGTTGCTATGCCTGGTTCATGTAGATAATGGACAAGTCCGCCACCATTGGCAAAGACCTGGGGATAGACACTGCAGGTCATTCTCTTTTTTATACCCTTGAAGGATAAAGTGTCAGTTACCGGTTCGCCACTATCCCTTGCCTTTTTCCCAGGACAATCTGGTACTGGCTCATTTGAACAATGCAATAATTCATAGCATCTGCGACCAATTACTTCATGTACGCCTTTCTGCAACATTTGAAATGTTGCGAGATTCGCCCGCAGAATTTTATAATCAAAGTCGGTGACAAATATCGGCTCTTCAATTGCATCAACTGTCGCCTCCCATTCTTTCTTTGCAGCAGTAACATTTAACAACAATCTTCTGTTTTCCCTCAACAATTCAACCTGGCGTAAGGCACGATTTAAAGTCAGTTTCACTTTATCAGGGCTCAACGGTAAAATTATAAAATTATTCAGTTGATAAGCCTCCATCTTTGCCAGTGCTTCAGATATTGTGCTCCCAGTAATTAGAATTATTTCACTATCAGCGCAGGTTTTTTTAATATCTGGAATTAACAGATTAAAAGGGAGTGTGGGGATATGGACATCAACAAATATCACATCAAATTTTTCTGCTCGGCAAAGGTTTAAACAAGCATCAGCGGTATTTGTTGATTTTATACTATATCCAGTCCCTTCCAGGATATTATTTATTCCCCTTATTATTTCCTGGTCCTGGCTTACAACCAGAATTTTTGCCTTCATAATCCACCATCCTTTTCAAACAACAGAAACCTATTAATCATATATTCAAAAATATAAACAGGCTACCGCTATCGTCAGTTACATTTACTGACCTTAAACAACTCATAGTTTTGATATTTATATTTTATCCAACTTGATTTAATTGTCAATCCCTATAAATAAAAGAGCCCCGCCTTAAGGCGGGGCTCTTTACTCATTCCGTTTTCCTCATTTCACGAGGACGAGTTTATGTGTGGCAACTTTACCTTCTGCCTCAAGTTTCAGGAAGTAAACACCACCAGTAACCTGTCTGCGATTATCATCTTCGCCATTCCAGTAAACGGTCTTTGCACCCGCAGGCTCATTTGGACGATTAACGAGTGTGCGCACAAGTCTACCAGTTGCATCATAAACCCTAAGCGTTACCTTTCCAGCCTTCGTCG
>JBDRWA010000043.1:0-15536 GCA_039802145.1 Caldifarciminota bacterium
CCCATTCCCACTTCGTAAGTGGAAATAAGGACTAAAAAAGACCACCAATATCTCACGAAATTTCGGATGTTTTTACTTCCACTTACGAAGTGGATGCTGGTTTAGAAGTTTCTTCTTTCCTGTCGGACTGTAGTTGATGGTCCGTGTCCAGGATAGATAATTGTATCTTCAGGCAGAATCAATATTTTGTTCATTATTGAATTTATCTCTATATCATAATCTCCATCATAAAGGTCAGTCCTGCCAATCCCGTCCTTAAATATTGTATCACCACTAAAAAGATATCTATCATTCAATAAAATTGAAATGCCACCACTGGTATGTCCTGGGGTATGGATTATCTTTAAAGTGTGCTCATCAAGATTTATCACCTGTCCATCTTCAAGATAGCCGTCGGGTTTTAAAGAACCACCTGATACACCGAAGAAAATCGCACCGCTTTTTTGTGGGTCAAGAAGTTTTTCTTCATCAAGTCTATGACAATAGATTTTGCTTTTGAATTCTTTTTTCAAAATTGCACAACCTGAGATATGGTCAAAATGGCAATGGGTGAGTATGACCATAGGAATTTCAAATACTTCATTTTTGATTTTTTTGATCAATGATTCAGACTCTGTTTCAATAAAACCAGGGTCAATAATGATGCCGGTTTTGTGATTATGGACCAAATACATATTCGTTTCAATGTAGCCTACGATGAAGGTCTTGATGATAGAATCACTCATATCTCTTCTCTTTTGGAATCTCCCCGGAACACTTTTTTGGATATCCTGTATTTATCATCCTATATTCCTCCTTTCCTTAATCTTCTTTTCTCAATCTTCCCTTATCCCCTTTTCCTCAATCCTTTCATATCCCCCTTTCCTAAAGGGGGAAAGAGGGGGGATTATTCCGTTCATAAATAGAGTATTAAAAAGAAAAGGATTATAATGATTCATATATTTTCTGTATAACCCCATCAGGATTCTCAAAAACTTCTTTATCAGTAAACCTTATTACTTTCAGACCAAACCTTTTGAAAAAATCGGTTCTCGCTTTGTCTTTTTTTATATTATTTTCTTCAAAATGCTGTCCACCATCTATTTCAATAACCAAATTTGCCTTTGGACAATAGAAATCAACAATATACTCACCAATGATTCTCTGACGATAAAATTGTACGCCTTTTAATTGTTTTCTTCTAATCTTCATCCAGATAAGTTTTTCAGCATCGGTCATATTTTTACGGAGTCTTCGGGCAAAGTGTTTTAATCTTTTGCTATATGGTAGCATATTTTTCAAATCCCCCTTTATCCCCCTTTCCTAAAGGGGGAAAGAGGGGGGATTAACCCTTTCCTCAATCCTTTCATATCCCCCTTTCCTAAAGGGGGAAAGAGGGGGATTATTCCATTTCTAAAGGAAAACAAGGGAAAGATAATCATCATTCTATAAGATAGTTATACATTTAACTTATTTATACGACGCAAAGAGTCTTCCCCATTCAGTGCGTAAGAATTTCCTGACAATTGGTTTACCGCGAACATTATACCAATAGAAGTCATGGTACGCACGGGAAGCAAGATAGGACCACGGTACAATCGGTGTGCGCAAAAGGAAATGCTCAAATGGTTTTAAAAATCCCCAGTATATTGCCTTTTGTCCCCTTGAGGCAAATGTATCCTCAACTTTGAAACCAAAATTCACATTGCTGATATCTTCTCCTACGACTTCTATCTCCTCAGGTTTTGCCTTTCCCAATCCCATTTCGTGGGATAGATTCAAAAATTTTATTGACATCGGATCAAATCCCATTATTTTTGATGCAATCGCATCAATCGCAACAGAATCACCACTTGCCAGGATGAAATTCTTTATCTCTGGTTTCATCAACCTCGGTCCTGCACCGTTGCCGGCAAATGTTCCATCGGTCAAACAGAATATACCGGGATGGATTTCTTTTTGTATTTGCAACAAATCAACGAGTGTCTCATGAATTACCGCGTGTGTCCAGTGTCTATTATCATTCAACAAACCGCCAAAAGCATTCTTCATTGCCCCGGTCATTGTAGTAAAGAAATGGGTTTTTAATGTCGGCAGATGAAATGCATTCTTGCCAATAAGTAGTTCAGGTATTTGAATACCATCTTTATACACCTTATCAAGCACCAGCATCTTTACCTTTGGTCGGTAATATATCCACTTTACTTCTGGCTCATAAAGATATACGAATTTCAATCTATGTTTACGCATCACCGAATTTAGATGATTATTCTCAGCACCGAGTTTTGGATTTATGACAACCGTCCGGTTCTGGGCAGGAATTAAATCCTTATAACCGAGTTTGAAAAGCGTAGATGCAACACCATCAAGTTGCCAGGGTGTTGTTGAACAGGCAGGATACCAGAAATGCCAGGAGATATTTATTTTTAAAATCGTAGGAACCCCTTTGGGTAAATGTTTTTCAACCTCAGCAAGTTTCAGACATTTTTCAATATCTTCAAGGATTGTCTTAGGGCTGGTTTTTACGACCGCTACTTTGGATTTCATCACACTATCTTCTTCTCGGCTTGCAGATTATCTCGCGAACCTCAAAATTGAAAAAGTCTTTGCCATGCCTTGGAACACACACAATTGCTGTATCAACACCCGAGCCTGTTCCACCAATTGAAATAATTTCTTTTCCATAAGGTATTAGTCCTGCATCAAGAGCCATTATTGCAATCTCAACCGCCACCTTTATCCCTTCGCCAAATATCCTCAAGGTATTTGCCGCAATTTCTTCGGGTTCAAGGCCGCCAAATTTAAATCGGATAGCCCTGCCGAATCCACCAAAGAAATGGGTCCCAGTATACACCTTCGCACCCTTGTTCTTCAAAAATTCAATAACATTAGGTTTTATTTCCATCTCCCCTGGCTTCGCAAACCCTGCCTGATGGGTGACAACAACTATCTTTTTATCCTTTGCCTTTTGCAACAAAACCTTTGCCGAATATCCTGTACAGGTAGCAATGACAAAATGCTCAATATTTAATTCTTCTGCCCTTTTTACGGCAAGTCCAATCGTTCTTTGTGTATTAACCTTACCTGGCTTTTCAAAATAAGTAATTTCATATTTCATAGTGATAATTTTATCTTTATTTTATGTGAAGTCAAGATTCCAGATTGTTTACCTTAAGCGTCTTCGTTTTTTATAGAATGTTTTTTCATTTTAAATAAAACCTTTTTAAAACCCGTAGTGGTAGACCTTGGTCTGCAAATATTAAAAGCCGAATAAACTCGGCAATCACATTTAATTCAAAGTGTTTTAATTTCTAAATTTAGAGTCAAACGAATTTAACCCAAACAGATAATAAATCCCCCTTCAATTCCCCCTTTTCCAAAGGGGGATATAGGGGAGCAGGCTCAGTTTTATTGCCCCTTGACAATGACAAAATTTGCATTATAATATTTAATAAGTTGCAGGATAAAATTAATTGAAAGGAGGCATTATGAAGTACCTTTGCCTTTTAATCTTCATACCCCTCATTGTAAATGCTGCACATTGTTTTATCTGGGACTATCCTGACACGGATTATGTATATGAACCAGAAATTGGAATGACGATTGATGACACATACTGGCTAAGGCAGGCACTTACTACCTTGGGTCATACCTATGAAATGGATACAGTTCTTCCTTCAAATATCGCTCCCTATGCGGTCGTATTTGCAATGTGTGGCTGGTATGATTGCTGAAGTGACTGTATGCTGACTGTAGGTCAGCAGCAATCATTGATAAATGTAATGAATGCAGGCAAGGGGTTGTATATAGAAAACCCTGATTTAGGCTATGCCCACAGCGGAACACAATTATACCAGATGCTCGGTGCGACATACCTCGGGGACGGTAATTCTTATACTGTAGGCAATGTCCAGTCGGTAACCGGACAGCCCGGCACATTTGTGGCAGGAATGACCTATAATTATATGTATCAGCAGATTCCTGATAATTATGTTGATTATATTGGTTCTAATGGTGGGACCATACTATTCCTTTCTCAAGAAAATTATGGTCGGGTAATATGCTATAGTGGAACTGGAAATACCTACCGTTCAATCTATTCTACATTCAACCTCGGTGCATTACGCAATGGTGCCTTTACCAAACTCCAGTTAGTGCAAAAATATATGGAATATTTACTACCGATTGGAATTACAGAAAGTTCAGAAAAGGCGCTGAGCAATCTCACACTCACACCCAATCCTACATCCCGTGATGTGCATTGTAATTTTGCTTTAACGAATTCTCAACATATAAAAATAAATATCTATGAGCCTACCGGCAGGTTAATCAAGACAATCGTTGATAAGAAACTAGATAGTGGAAATTATAATTTTGTCTGGGATGGTAAGGACAATAAAGGCAAAAAGATAAGCAGTGGAAGTTATTTCTTCGTCATTGAAACAGAAAAGGATGCTATTGCTAAAACTTTTATTATAACACGATAGGGTTCAAGAAGCCCCCGCATATACGGGGGCTTCAATTTTATTCTTCACTATTTATACGCAAAAACCAGCGCAGGAGCCATTCCTGAGCGAATTTTCTATTGTCACAGAAGACAATCTGAATTTGAGGAAAGCGCACGGTAATATCAGAGATAATGTCAGCAATATATGATGCACGATATGGGCTAATCTTCTTTGGGTTCAAAAAATCACTGTACGGCGATTCTAATATCAATGCCTTGTAAGGATAGGTCGCAAGTTCATTTAGCATTGCCTTGAATGAATCATAGGTGCCAATTTGATTTAAGAAGTTATCAAGGCTCTTTCGTTCAGCAACGGCAAAGATTCTCCCATTTTTTATCAGGGCATAGTCACCCACTGGTAGATTCTCCCTTTTTGTGTTTATATATCCAAATTTATAAGGATAATGTTCTCTTTTATCAATAATTATTTCTATTTCAACATTTTCTCTAACTTTTGGCACATAGGCGCCAGGCCTTCTTACCGCCTCAGAAGATTGTGTTATCCAGAAGACCTGCTCATAAAAACTTCCAGGTTTTGTTTTATACTCTTTTTTTATAAAAACAAACCAGCAGCGCTTTTTTGTCTTTCTATCGAGCACAATTACGAGTCTTTTTCCATATCTTTTTAAGGTTATGATTTTACATTCTTCAATCGGTTTATCTAACGGCAAATCAGCCGCATGGCAGGTGCCAAGAAACTGGCAGAAAATTTTCTTTCCCGGTCCGGGCCATCTTTCTTGAGTATTAAGGCAGATAAAATTATCTGGGGATTCCTCAATACATAAACGATAAGGGAATCGCTCCCCTTCTTGTTTATAAAGAATCCATCTAAGTTCTACCCTATCACTCATTTCCTTCCAGTACTTCCTCACAATCCGGCTCCCAGGCCGGGTCAACGATACATAAAAATTCAAGGGGTTTTTTGCTCTTGTTTTCTATAAACTGGATTGAACCCGGTGGAATGTAGATTGTATCACCCGGTCTTACACATCTTTTTTCATTATTTATATGCATTACACCGGTACCGCTCAATATAAAATAAACTTCAGAATATTGCAAGCGATGTTTTAAAGTCTTTTTATTTCTACCAACCTTTGCATAGGCGAGGCTGTAGCGAAGGTCTAAATTCTCTTTTCTTGGATTCAAAATCTCTTTTAGTCGGGAATTATCGCCAGCGATAAATATTTTTAGGCTCTTCAATCGTTTGATTAACATGATATATTTTATCAAAGAAATTATAAAAATTCAATAGGTAAATGCAAAAAATAAGAGACTGCATTATAGCCACACTCTGTCACCCTGAATCCTGAAATAAATGCAGGACAGGTTTATTTCAGGGTCTCAAAAAAGCGATGATTTTTCAAGGGCCTGTCCTCATAAAAATCAGGATGCTGAAAATGGTATGAGATGCCGAAATAAATTCGGCATGACATTGTTTAGCATGACAAACTTGAAATATGTAGCGGTGCGATTCATCGCACAAATCCTCCCAGTCTCCTCTCCCTTGAAGGTAGAGGAACGAGGTGAGGGTAGAGTTTGGGAAGTTGCTCCTGCTGTGAGGTTCATTCAGATATTCTAAATCCAAGAACCGATAGAGTCTTATATGTTGAGGGGAAAATATTTTTCGTAACGATTGTATAATTATCAAATTCACGGCGCACCCGATAGTTTGCCCTAAAGGATTCAAAGCATCTAATCCGCTCTGATACCGGCATACTTATAATCTCTACTAAATTTTTATGGTCGGTAATCGGATTATAAACTTTTGTTATTATTTGGTAAAGAATTGCGATTAAATCCGCTCTGCCAACTGAAAGATTTATCCTCTTTTCCAATTTTGGTAAGATTGATTCTTTATCAATCTTTTTCTCAATCTCCAGATACTTACATAATTTTTTATAGACCATATAACTTGCATTAAATTTTCCTTCAATTGAATAGCCTGCGATATGGGGTGTGCCAATATCCACGAGTTTTAATAATTCAACATTTATAGCCGGCTCATTTTCCCAGACATCAAGAACCAGACCTCTGAGTCTATTGTAAAATTTCATAAGCGCCTTTTCATAAACGACCGCACCCCTTGATGTATTGATGAATATCGTCCCCGTTTTAATGTTTTTTAAAAATTCTTCATCCACCATATGATACGTTTTATATCTTCCTGAAAAGGTTAAAGGGACATGGAGTGTGATGATATCTGCATCGGATAATTTTTTTAATGTGATATATTTTTTATTCTTTGTGCGTTTGTATTTGGGCGGGTCTCTCAACAAAATCCTCATGCCAAGGGCGCTACACATTTCTGCGACTTTTGTTCCCACATTTCCTACACCGATGACGCCGATCGTTTTATCTTCAAGTTTGAATTTCTTTTTCTTGGCAAGAACGGCCAAACATGCAATAACATATTCCGCAACCGAGCGGGCATTGGAGCCCGGTGCATATATCAGTTTAATACCTTTTTTTCTTAAATATCCTCTATCAATGTGATCAATACCACTTGTCATTGAACAAACGATTCTTATCTTTGTCCCTTCAAGCAGTTTTTCATTCACCTTTGTCACAGTCCGGACAAAAAGAGCATCATAATTTTTTATTATTTCCGGTCTCATTTCTGAAGATGGAATAGTATCAAGGACTCCAAATTCAGAAAATAATTCATTCAAATAGGGAATCTTCTCATCCGCAATAATTTTGAGCTGAAGCATTTTATGATTATAAACAATTTAGATAAAAGTTCAATAAGAAGCACTTTCTTACCGCAAAAAAATTATAAATCCCCCTTAATCCCCCTTTTTCAAATGGGGAGAGTGGGGGATTGCTCCTTCTCCCTTCTTTTAGAGGGAGACAGAGATGACAATTTGCGTCTATCACCTTTTATAGGAACTACTCCATCCCCCTTTTCTAAAGGGGGACATAGGGGGATTACTCCTTCTCCTTTCCCCTTTTTAAAGGGGAATAGAAGGGGATTATTAGAAAAATAAAGCCCCATAACCTCATACCACATATTGTAGTGGCAGAGCTTGCTCTGCAATAAATAAAAAAATCGCAGTAAGAGAGATTGCTCTGCAAGATTGGGAATGCAGGTAGCCACAACCATCAGATTGCCTCATCTTTTTTTAACGCAGGCTAAAGCCGGCGGCTACTTAAATTCAGATTTTGAACAAATCAAAAATGAGAAATCCTCCTTAATCCCCATTTTCTAAAGGGGAATAGAGGGGGATTAGAGAAATTCTTTTACAAAAAATCAAGGTTATGGGTGGATTTTGGGGTCGGATCTTCACAATCGTTTAAAAAGTAGGAGAATATTTCTATCAATTTTTGAAAATGGGGGGTGAGAAATCGTGAAGGTTTATGTTATCAAAAATGCCGCGGATGTAGGCCAGGCTTGCATCCGGAAGGGGTGCGTTTTGGGTATTGACAAAAAAAAACATGAGTATAATAAGGTATAATTATAAAAGGCAATATAGGGCGAAAAAAGGCTAAAGAGGGCGAAAAAGGGAAAAGAAGGGTGAAAAGGGGTGAAGAAGTGAATAGTTCGTGAAACGTTTACCGTGAATCGTGGAACGATTTAACAAGGGTGAACAAGGAGGAATAAGGGTGAATAGGGGTAAAGAAGGGGAACAGAATAAACCAGATAAACCAGAAAGACAAGATAGACCGGATGGAATGGTGCAGTATCGTCTCTTTGGGAATTGCAGTATCGCTTCGCTTGCAGGAGCGAAAGGGCAAAGGGGTATTTTTGCCAAAGGCTAACCGCCAATGGCTAAATTGCTAAAAAGGAGGATTAAGATGGGTCAGATTATCTTCTATTATATACTCCCTCGCCCTCAATGGGAGAGGGCAGGGATGAGGGTGAAATTGGGATGTCTTTTGTTCATCAGTGGATCATGCTTTGGACAGAAAGAACAAAGGAGGAGCGATGCAACTTAAAAGATTAAATAACTGGCTAACAAGAGTCCTTTTGATTTGTTTGTGGGCTCTGGGATGGTTAGGGTGTTATCCTGCATCGGCCCCGAACCATATCAGACAAACCCTAATTTCAAACTATTGGTTGGAGATACAACAACCTATGATGGCGATTCCATTCATTGTGGTTATCCTGTGGTTTCACCTGATGGTAGAAAAGTATATTATCTCTGTGTTGATGCAGATTATTTTAGTCCCCTTGAAGGGTGTATTGGGAGCATATACTCAATTAACATGGATGGCAGCAACAATCAAAAAATCTTGGACGGAAAATTTGAGGCTCTTTCTATTTCACATAATGGTGAAAAACTTGCTGTTCACTCATATAAAGGTAATTATCCTAACCTAGATCCAGAAAGCCTGATTTTAGTTATTAATCTTGATTCATTAAATGTGGACAGCTTCTGGGTTGCCTCACGACGAATAGAGAAAATTGCGTGGGGTAGTAATGACAGATATTTATATTACTACAATTACAAGCAGATATTGCGACTAGATTTACTTACAAATACTGAAGAAATAATTGCAACAATTTCAATCGCTGGGTTTGATCTTTTTAAAAATGATTCAATTTATTTTGATTCAACAAGATACTCTACTGAGATTGAACCAGTAAGTGAGAAAATTGTAGTGGGTGTCTCGGGATGGGGTTTTGGCACGAGCCTACTGATACGTGATATCTCATTAGGAACAGAGCGAAGTCTTCCAGTGCCTTACAATGATGGGCTGGTTGGTTTTCCCTATTGGTTTCCAGATGGAAATACGATAGTCTTTGCGGCACAACCTTATGTAGAAGCTACCGGAGCACCTGCTGAGATTTGGATTTTAGAGAATGTTCTTGAGTACATAAAAGAATTAGGAGGTATCAATGAGAGCTATTAGTATTTTATTAGGGTTGGTGTTGATAGTGTCTTTAGGAAGTACTCAGCAAGTATCAGCACCATTTTATACCCGCCTAACAGTAACATCGGGTGAAGCAAAACTGAATCAAGAATTCACTCTGACTCACTCTCTGAAGGCACTTACTGATTTACCAGAGATACAAATGATTTTTGAAATACCCAAAGGCATTGAATTTATTGGCGGATTGCCTATCCAAAATTTTACCCCATCATATAACGATTCTATTTCTCTTGGAGTTACTCTTAAAGTAACTCATCCAGGTGCGTATTGCATAACTTGTCACACAATCATCGCACCGAGTGATACAATTTCCTTTCTCCAGCATTTTGCAAAGAAGATTTATATCATAAGCAATAGCGATACCACAATACATTCTGACACATCATTAACTGGGCCATATTTCAACCTCGCATCAGACAGCATAATTGGCGAAAAACCGGCTAATCCACCACCACCGGATGTCTATTATACGGTTTCTGGGATAGTGAAATATAGAAACAAAATTACTAATCAGATTGAGGCTTTACCCGGTATTAAGGTTGAACTGGCTGGTCCGCCTAATTATTCTACCTGGACTGATGCTAATGGACATTACTCAATTACTGCACCAGCGGGTGAGTATGATTTAATCATCTGGGCAGTAAATGGGGCTGGTGAAGTGCATGATCACTGGTACGCAGATGTGACTTTTTGGCTGCCGCCGGTGATAGACCTTTATTGTTCACTTCCACCGCATGTTTTCCTCTCACAGGAGATAAACCTATATAGTAATCTAACAATCAATTATAATGCTGAAGATAACTGGCAACATCAAGCAGATTGGGCACGGATTTTATGGCGGATTAGACGAGACAAGAACTGGATGTACTCTCATACCTCACCACATCGCGTATTAGATTACGTTGAGGTGGTTTATCCTGCGGAGATTTATATAGATATGCCGCTATGGTGGTCTGATAAAATCTTCAAATTGAGACATAATCCCTTTTTTGTCTATTTTGGTGAGTTGGAAAAATTGTTTGTTAAATCACATGAGCTAAGTTGGTTAGGTTTTATTGAAGTAGAAGATGTCATTTACGATACCCCGTACCAAATTGTAATAGATAAACCAAATGCAATCTGGGATACCACAGGGGCAATAATGGGATTATCACACGAATGGTGCCATGGTTTGATGGTTTCTACATTGGGTGGCAAGGTACCTTATGACTGGGGGTTTGCGATACATAGTTATAATAGTGTTTTTAACACTGGTCACGCTTTTTCAGAAGGATTTGCTGAATTCTGCGCCCCAGCGATGTGGGTGGCAGAATTGGAAACAAATCAGGTTGACCCCGGGAATGATTTTGAGCCGTTTTATGCAAATCGGCGGTATGGTAAGGATTTTCCGTGGTATCGGGGTAAAGACACTCTTAATACCAATGGTACTTTTGTTGAAGGTTCAGTAATGCAATTTTTCTGGGACCTTTTTGATGACCAGAATACTAATGACCGAGAACCCAATTTTGATGATGATGGGGTTTACGGTGGAATATCAAAGATAATGAATACGCTTGCTTCGGTAGGCACAATAATGACGGAGAAACAATGGGATTCGGACATTCTGGCTCAGTATTATATTGATTCCATAACAGGTGATACAATTGGTGCTGATTCTATTATAATCTGGTCCTATAAATCTCGTTTCCCGGGACCGAATTATGATTTTATTGGAAAATTCAAAGACCAATGGCAAGGTGCAGGATACGGTAATGTCACTGAATTGTTCAATGTTGATATTCATCCATTTAATTACTTAGACCCCTATCCTGTGCCTAAACCTACAAATCTTACAGCAAATATCAATCATATTCAGAAAAAAGTCACGCTGACATGGAATAATAATGCGGTGAATCAGGGTGCATTCTTTATCTATCGGAATTTAAACAACAGCGGCTATGTGCGCCATTATACCATCAACACTCCAACTACAACTTCATTTACAGAAAATATTCAAGAGGGGAATTCCTATGGATATAAAGTTCGGGCGATGACCTGCGATACATCAAATTATTCAAATGAAGTTACAATCCCTTGGTATGTTGCCGCGCCCACAATGCAGCCAGTTGTTGATGTGCCACCAAATCAGGCAAAGGTATCATGGCAGAATAATTCAAATTTAGCGATTACTTCTTATACCCTTTCTCGCTGGAATGATGTTACAAATACATGGAAGGATGACTACAAAACAGGTTTAACAGCCACTTTCTTTAATGATACTGTTACATTTCTCCATAAATACAAATATCGTGTTAAAGCCCAAGAATCGGGCGGTCACTGGTCCGATTGGTCAAATGTGGTTGAGTATTCTTGTGGTGTGCTTGCCCAGTCAAATTATTCAAAAATGTCGGCGTATAATAATGGGGCGAAGGTGTTAAGATATGGAATAACGCTCAAAAATCAACATTTTTGGGCAGGCGGAAAATGTTGATTTTTGTTGGGGACAGCCCCCCAACTTTTGTCTTATATGCAAAAACTATGCCTGAAATTTTTTGGCAAATATCACTTTACCCTTGACGAATGCTTTTTTTTTTGTATAATGTATAGTAGAAAAGGCTTAAGATGGCGGTAAAAGGCTAAAGAGGGCGAAATGAGAAGGGTGAAAAAGGGAGAATAAGGGTGAATAGGGGTAAAGAAGGGGAACAGAATAAACCAGAAAGACGAGAAAGACCAGATGAAATGGTGCAGTATTGTCCCCTTGGGACTTGCAGGAATTGCAGTATCGCTTCGTTCGTGGGAAACGAGGTGCGGGAGTGATAAGTGACACGAAGAATTGCAGCTGATACTATAAATATATTTGTAATTATGAAGTGCTTTTATATTTTGCAAGCAGCAAGAGAAAAAAATAATATGAGTCCGATTAAACAATATTTGTTGAAATATACGAATTGTAATTTACGAGTTTTGATTTTTGTTTGTTTGATAATAATTACGGTGATTGGATGTGGTAGAAGCGATGATATTGGTATAATAAAACCAATAGTATTTTCAGGAGAAGCACACCCAGCCGTTTCACCCGATGGCAACTTCATTGCTTATACCACAGCATCAGAAGCTCAAATTTATCTCTATGAAATTGCAACTAAAGAAAGCGAATATCTAACTGATGGTGGTTTACCAGACTGGTCACCGGATGGCAAGTGGATAGCATATGTTTATAATAGAAATATTTACAAAATAAATGTTAGGACAAAAGAGATTAAACAATTAACAACATGGGGTTCTTGTTTCTTCCCGGATTGGTCGCCGAATGGGAGAAAAATAATATTTGAGAGATCAACAGGTGGCTCAGATTCTTCAGGATTCTGGATATTAGATATTAAAACTCTAGAAATGACTCATCTTCCGTTACAAAATTATAGAGGGGGAAAGTCAGATTGGGCACCTGATGAAACAAAGATTGTTTATGTTGCACCACTCGCTCAAAGTGCGCCTTACAGTGAAATCCAAATTAAATCTCTTATTGATTCAGACTCTATTCGTTTAACTGATAATAATGTCGAAGATGATGCGCCCGTCTTTTCACCCGATGGTTCGAAAATTGCGTATGCAAGTAATTGGAATATCTGGGTGATGGATACAAATGGGAATAATAAAACACAATTGACTTTTGAAGAAGGCCCGATAGATGGGAAAAAGGGAAGTTATACCTGCGACCCGGCCTGGACACCCGATGGCAATCAAATAGTTTATGTTCGTACAGAACTTTTTGAAAAGAAAACCGAAGTTGAATATATTTCTCATCTTTGGATAATGGATGCCGATGGAGCAAATAATCAGCTATTGACCGGGAAGGCAACAAAAACCTTTGGTTGTAAATAAAACAACAAGGAGGACAAAATGATTGGCAATAATAAATCAATGGTTACGAAAGCATTAGTATCTTTCATAATGATAGTAATGCCTATGTTGTGTATGGCTGATTATGTGCCAGGCGAGGTTTTAGTGCGCCTTAAACGTGGAGTCGTTGAGTTGCCGCAGGGACAAGCGGAAGGAACTATAGAATCAATAACAGGGAACCAAAATCTCAAGAATTTTCTCTCAAATGTCGGTTTGATAAAAATTGAAAAGGTATTTTGGAATTTTGAACCTAAGGATACGCTAAAAGAATTAGAAAATGGGGAAATAGTAAAGATTCAAGACCTCTCACTGGTTTTTAAGATGTCCTTCAATCCAGATGCTAATATTTTAGTAATAATTGATTCACTGAAACAATATTCTGATGTAGTTTATGCTGAACCAAACTATATTATGCGCGCTAATTTTTGGCCAAATGATGATTCTTTTTCTAAACAATGGTCATTATGGCAAAGTAACGATTGTGATATAGATGCAGAATTTGCGTGGGATATAGAAACTGGCAACTATAATGTTAAAATAGGGATACTGGATGAAGGTGTAGATTATTATAATGCGGATTTGGGTACATACTTTGGGCCAGGACACAAGATTCGTGGTGGATATGATTTTGTAAATAATGATAGTGACCCCAGACCTACTGTTCCACAACAGGAAGTGCACGGTACTCATGTCGCAGGAATTGCAAGCGCATTAACTAATAACCACCTAGGAATATCTGGTATATCAGGAGGAACAGGGGGGAGTGACATTGGTTGTACTATTTATAGCTATCGTATTCTTGACCCCTCTGGTAGTGGCACGGTTGCAAACGCAGTGCAGGGTATAGAAAGAGCTGTGATTGACGGCGTGTCAGTGATGAATGCGAGTTGGCGTGGTGCAGAGTATAGTGAAGCTATCAGAGACGCTATTTCTGTTGCCTATAAAACAAATAAATCCTTTATTGCTTCAAGGGGCAATACTTCTGATAATCGCCTTCTCTATCCGTCTTGTTTTGACCGTCACTGGATTATATCTGTTGGCGCTACAAACCAAAACGATTATAGAGCGAATTTTAGTAGTTATGGACAAGGGATGGATGTTGTAGCACCGGGGTTAACTATATTAAGCACGGTTCCGGTTACTTCACAAGGTTCTATAAAATACGATACGATGAGCGGAACTTCAATGGCGGCACCGCATGTTACGGGTCTAACGTCGTTGATATATTCCCGAGCTTATGAAAAAGGAATTTCTTTACAACCCGAGGATGTTGAAGGAATAATCAGGGCAACGGCATATGATCCACCGTGGTCAGACCCTGGCTATGATGATGAGTATGGTGCCGGTCGGATAAATGCCTATGATGCGTTGAGGTATTTTAATTATCCACAGTCAATTCGTATGTATACAGTGACTGCAACCAGTGGTATTACTGTGGGATTTTATACGAGGCAGCTCATTGGAATCCCTGGATTACCTGATGGCACATACTTTGTAATGGTGAACGAATATCGGAGTGATTTAACCCTTCCATCTGATATCATTGAATTTCTGGGCATCTGGGGATTGGGCCGTTTAACCACAGGATATTCGAATGCCGGTCCAAATTATGGAGAAGGATATTGCGAAGTAGAAAAACTACCCAATGGCCAATATCGGGCGAAGACCTATGTATACCTTGTTATGGAACCAGATCCACCTCATCAAACGATTGGTTGGTTTCCATTAAACCCTTATCAAAATAATGTGCTCTTCCGATATTCGGTTTTTAGTGTCAATGTTGTGCCACCATATAATCTTCATACCGAGTATGTAAAAGAAGACTCAGTGAAATTAGTTTGGAACTACAATTATCCTCAGTTGATTGATTGCTATCGGGTTTATAGAGGAGGAACCCAAGTAGATGGTGACATTCCGCCGAATCAAAAATGGTGCATTGATGCTGGAGTGACAAGGGGTCAGTCATATCAATATCAAGTATTTGCGAAAAAAGGAACTGTTTTATCATCACCAGCAACAATTACTGTCCAAGTTCCCTGGGTTGATGCACCGACATTACGGCCGGCAGTGGAAATCCCACCAAATCAGGTAAGGATAAGTTGGCATAATAATTCTAATTATGCTCAAAAATATATTATCCATCGCTGGAATGATATAACCAATCAATGGCATTATGGGTATCATCAGGCGAATAGTCCAATTGAAACGCTCTTTGTTGATAATGTGGAATGGCTGCATAAATACAAATATGTTGTAGTTGCTAGGGCAACAAACGCCTCTTATGATACATCTGCCT
>JBDRWA010000044.1:0-15057 GCA_039802145.1 Caldifarciminota bacterium
TGTTATAAATTATAATGAAAACCAATGGACCAATAAACCCAATTTTTAAACCGAGTATCACTGCGATAATCGTCAATACAGGTCTTATTGTTTGCCAGAATAATGTATCACCAAATGATGCAAATGCAGATTGAGTGGCCATTATATTCCTTTGTAAACTCTCTTCGTCAATTTCTCTCTCAAGAGAATTTAATACTGCACCGATGATAAATCCTGCCATATAGGGATGTGTATTAAAAAAAACACGGGTATTTTTAATTAAGGACTCTCGTTTTTTATCATCAATACCCGCCATCGCCGTAAATAAAAATCCCAGCGACTGCATTGAATAAAACGACCAGGAGGATTGTAAAAAAAGGCTGGCGAGAAATAATTTTAGAAGACGAAATATACCAAGGCGCATATCAATCCCAAGAGAAATGCATAAAATGATTGTTTTCTTAAATATAGATAAATCCCATTAGCAATCCCCAAAGAGGCGACGAGTACCATCAAAAACTCTTTATTGAATGTTAAACCACCAACAGGGGCTCCTATAATACTAACAATCCCGAATATGAGTGCGAATAAAATCACCCCCCTGATCAACGAAACCCCAACACCTGTCATATGGCTGAAATTTAATTGTCTCTTATCTCTTAAAAACCAATGATAGAATTTCTCATTCACCCGGCGTACAAGAACATCAAGAAAACTTCCCAGGACTGCGGTAAGGATACCTATGAGAAAAATAATTATTAAATTTGGTTCTGTCTTATGTATAACTTTTATAACAAAATAAGAGCCGCACCCGGCTATTCCGGCCGCCTGGGCATCAGGTGGAACATCTTTTCCTATCGGCAGATTAGCAAGGAAGAGCATCTGGAATAAGGCGCCGATAAATATCCCTGATTTCAAATCTCCACACAATGCCCCGATTATTGTACCGGCAATTATTGGCTGGGAAACACCAAATTCTCCAATTGTATATTTATCAAGCAGAATGATTGCCCCGATGAAGACGAGAAATAAAACGATCATAATTCTATCTTTATTTCAGAAATATTGGGAAAAATTAGGAGCATTGAAAATCCCTGGAAGATCTTCTCAAAACCTGATTCACTTGAGGAAATCGTTTCAATAGGATATGTAAGCAAGACAAATTTTTCTGAAGCACCGATTTTTATTGGTTTTAAATCAGCACCATCAATTGTAAAATTATCTATCTTGGAAATTTCCTGGAGTTCATAGAGGGAGTATTTTCCGTTAATCCTCAAATCAGAATTGAAAATACCCATTGATAATTCTATTCCCCAGTCTTTAACTGCACCCTCATATTTAAATTGTATAATTGATTCTTTATCACCAATCTTTATTATCTTTTTCAAATTCATTGATTCATTGAAGAAAGTAAATTCATATGGTATGAAATCAATTAATTTATATTCAATGATTTTTCCAGAAATATTCTGATGATAAAAATCTTCTTTTTTAGGAATTGTATCGAATTTATGCTCAATGCCGAATGCTCGGTCATATTTGTCATATATTAAATATTTATCCAGATCCCGACCCTTTGAACGGATGATTTCATGGATTGACCTCACCTCTTCATCATCCCTTGACTGCGGAATCAATTCATGATATTTCTCTTTGCGCCTTTTAAGATAATTCAACAGGTTAAGCCGCCGATTTCGCTCATCAATTTCTACAAAACCACCGGTATCAGTTTTGATTACACAGAAAAAGTTTTCAGTGCTGGCAATTAATTCTTCCCTACCATCAATATCAAAATCATATTTCTCAACTCCGGTCCTTACATTATGTAATTCCGCTTCAATCAAATTACGATAAACTGCTTCTCTTAAATGAGGCAGATAGAGACCACCAAAAATACCATGCCAGTAGGCACAGGAACACTGCCCACGCCAGAGGCTCAGTTTTGCAGAAATGTCGTTTTTAATATTTTTTGATACATAAAGCATCCGTTTGTGCATCAAATTTGCTTCAGAATACCGAGCCAAAAAATTCTTAAAATAACCCCCGTGTATTAAATGATAATACTTGTGGTCAACAGTCCTCTTCAATTCCATATAATTTTTACCCGACTTCAATGGCAGAACCCATTCACCCATCTCTTCATAAGACGCAGTAGGAATATATATCCTTCCTGCTGGTGGTTCCTGTTGGATAACATCTCTTAAATGGACAGTTTTAATCCAATCATTGTTCTGGAGGAATCCGAGGAATTTTCCTATCCATTGTTCTTTATAAACCCAGTTATATGTTCCTGGCCAAACCCCGAACTTCTCACCATCATCACCCAAAACCTTAAGTATATTTTCTACCCTCATACCTTCTTCCTTCAGATAGTTTTTAACCTCATCTACCGGATGGAATGGAATCAAATAACGCAATTTCATTGATATAGGAAATATCTTTAAGACTTTACCATTATCTTCAGTAACAAAATATGTGTTCAATTCGTCATCACTCAAGCCTGAGTAAAGAAAATGTGTATCATCAAGGAGTGTATAATCAATGCCCGCGTCAGCAAGCAGAGATACCAAGTTGGGTTCCCAGACACGCTCTGTCAACCACAAACCTGTGGCCTCAAAATTCAATAGTTTATAAATATATTCCTTAAAATATTTTATCTGTTCCATTAGGTCACATGCCGGGATCAACGAAAGTATTGGTTCACTATATGCAGAAATCAAAATCTCTGCCTGTCCGCTCTTTACTGCCTCTTTTAAATAATCAAAATACTCAGGATGATTTTTTAATAGCCAGTCACAAAGAGGTCCTGAATTATGGATACCAAATTTTACATTAGGATATTTCAAAAGAGTTTTGATTAAAGGTAAATATGAATGTTCATATGCAAATTGAAAAACATTATCAAAATTGCCTACTGGTTGATGGTTATGAATGTATAGTGCAAGTCTAACCATTTAAATCCCTGTCAGTTTTTTAATAACATCAACGGGTTGAGAATTGGGCAATTGCTTACCAATAATCTTTATGCCCAGTTCAAACAATCTAACTAATACCTCAATATCTTCGGGTGTCAGATATATAAACGGAACGATTGACCTGGCTCCCTCGCGATATCCAAGGCCACCAATATGGATTTCCTTTACATTCAGGCCATTTTTCACAAGATTGTAAGCATCTATAGGTTTTTCTACCACCACCATAATCCGTTTCATATCCATCCCATCTTTCAGATATCTGACACAATTTTCAATATCATAACAGTGAAATGCAATATTTTCAGGAACCGCGAGCCTAAACACACTACACATCCAGGTATCCTTGCTTATAGTATCAGAGGCAATTATCAGTTCTTCAATCCCCAAAGGTCTTGCCCAGCCTGCTACAACCTGCCCATGGATCAAACGGTCATCAATCCTTAGAATAAACATATCAATCCCAGAATTCCCATTTTATTTCCATACCGAAATTACGAACCATATTAGGAAAGTCACCAGCTCGTGTATCCGTCACATTTTCAATAATCACACTGAGATTGAAGGTCAGAAACTCTATGGTCAATCCTGGAGAAATTGTATAGAATGCTTCATAAGAATTACCGCTTGCATCATATCTCTTATCAATAAAATTGAACCTTGTAAAAATATTTACCTCTGAACGCATAGTTTTTCTCTGCCAGTTTAAGACTAACTTTACAAAAAGATCCGGTATTTCTAATGGAAAGTCAGAATATAAGAGATAATTGCACACACCCGTTGCCGAAAAACCCTTTATAGTTGGAAAAACAAAAAGACCTTCAATCCCTGTAATTGTATTATCAATATTAACCGCTGAATAACTACCAGTGCCTTCAAGTTGATAAATGATTTGATTCTTAATCCTTGAATTATATAGATTAATTACAGAATTCTTTAAGACTATGCCAATCTCTCTATGGAAATGGGCTTCATCCTTGATCTCTGGGTTCCCCTTAATATTTACAAATCTATGAATGAACTTTTCATTACCATACCGAGCAACAAAATCAGCCCCCCTGTTAAATAAACCAGACCTTACAAATATTTCTGCATCACTTAAAATTTGGAATCCTAACCTCGCCGCTGGTTCCAGATATATTTTATTAGCCCCGTAATCAATATCATAACCAACCCCGGCGATAACATTACGAAATTTATAATTTGTATTTTGAGTAAATACTATGCTATTATTTTTAAATTTGGCTGGATTAAATTGATTTTCTAAGGCACAAATTTCAAAGATATTCTCAAATCCAGCAAGATAAAATAAAATTTTATGTTGCGTTCCATAGGTAAGAAACTGATTTTCATCTACCGTATCACACAATTTAATAGCTGTCCTAAAAATCAGGAACTTATAAAAATCTTTCCCCCCGGTCAATGCAATATCACTGAAATCGAAATTTATTATTGTATCATAAGAATTGTCTGCTAAAATTATATCAAGGCGCATGGGCATAAATTGATTGTAATAAATGTTCGCATATCCACCTTTTGTGCTCAGATAAAGACGCTCTAAGCTTTTATATTGACGCGCATAATGTCCACCAAGATAAAACCCAGTCGAATTTGTGATGGCACGGGTAAAATCAATGTTGTAGATTGTGTTGAGACCGAATAGTGTAAAATAAAGACAGGAATAGGGCTGATCGTAGCTGTTAAATTTCGTATTTATATCAATAATGTTCACTCCTGAAATAGTGTATTTTTTATTAAGGGTAAAAGATTTTATAAAATTTACCGGGAAGGTTATGAAATTAAAATTTAAAAAGTAATTATCAAGATAGTGAGAATTGATAAAAATCGTAGATGGATATGGGCTCAACAAATTAGACATATAAACCCTTTCTATCAGGAGATAAGGGATGTGTTGAAATATATCGTAAAATCCTGATAAAAAAATAACGGGCTCAATGACCCGTGTCTGGTTTAAGGAACTATCAAGTGTGCCTGTGGTGCTAAAATCAACTATTTTCGGTATTTCATATCGCATTTTCTGAAGTGAATCAATAGTCGTCGTATCAGAATCAACACCATTAGTTATAAGGAAAAATAAACATAAAAACACGATTGATTATAGATTAAAATCACCATTTTGTCAAGATTAGTAAATTAGCGGATAGAAAATCTTGATTTGGGTGCGTTAAATAATCTTTTTCAGTATATCTACAAAACTGTCCAGCTCTTCTTTTGTTCTTTTTTCTGTTACTGCAATCAAGAGATGATTTTTCAAATTTTTATTAAATATTGATAGAGGGACACCCGCGAAAAACTTATATTTTAAGAGATTATCAACAACCTCCGCAGCAGGTTTTTCAGTTTCAACAATAAACTCTTTAAAGAATTCTCTATTATAGACCGGCCTGAACCCTCTTATCTCTCTCAAACGATTATAGAGATAATGACTCTTTGCCAGACATTGATTTCCAATCTCCACCATTCCCTGTTTCCCGAGGGTACAAAGATATATCAACGAACCCAAGGCACACAATGCCTCATTTGTGCATATATTTGATGTTGCCTTCTCTCTTCTTATATGTTGCTCACGGGTCTGGAGTGTAAGGACAAACCCGCGCTTTCCTTCCACATCAACAGTCTCACCAACAACCCTGCCCGGCATAGAACGAACAAATTCCATCTTTGTGGCAAATATTCCTAATAATGGTCCACCGAATCCCTGGGCAATTCCCATTCCCTGTCCTTCACCCACTGCAATATCTGCATTATAATCACCAGGCGGAGCAATAATTCCTAATGATATCGGGTCAACGACACTTATCAGTAATGCACCCTGTTTATGGGTAATCTCGGATATCTCCTGCACAGACTCAAAAATGCCATAAAAATTTGGATGCTGTATCGCCACACAGGCTGTCTCATTATCAACCAATCTTCTAAGTTCATCAATATTCGTAACACCATCCTTCTGTGGAATAATTACAATCTCCACCCCACATTCTTTTGTATAAGTCATTACTACCTTTTGATAAAATGGATGGATAAGTTCCGAAAGTAATATTTTTTTTCTATTATTTATTGCACATGCCATATGGCAGGCTTCTGCGAGGGCAGAACCGCCGTCATACATTGAAGCATTCGCAACCTCCATCTTCGTCAAATCACATATAACACTCTGATATTCAAAGATAGTCTGGAGTGTGCCCTGGGAGACTTCAGCCTGGTAAGGTGTATAAGCAGTATAAAATTCGCTCCTTGAGATTATACTATCAACGATTGCGGGTATATAATGGTCATAGACACCTGCCCCAAGAAAAGATATGAAATCACAGGTATTGCAGTTCATACCCGCAATGGAATGTAATATTTTTCGCACTTCAATCTCAGAAACAGCGGGTGGCAAACCTATCTTTCCTTTGAACTGTATTTCAGGCGGAATGATCTTGTCGATAAGTTCAGAAAAAGAACCAACGCCAAGCCGGTCTAAAATTTTTTTCTCATCCTCGGGTGTTAACGGTAGGTAATGCATCAGTGTCCGGTAATCAATTCTTTATACTGGTCTGCGGTAAGGAGACTATTTAATTCAGCAGGATTGTTTATCTTTATTTTGTATAACCAGCCTTCGTTATACGGATCTTTATTTATGATTGCAGGTTCCTTTATCGCCTTCTCATTGACTTCAATGACCTCTCCACTCAGTGGCGCGAAAAGATCACTTACTGCTTTTACTGCTTCAATTGTTCCCACCGCGTCGCCCGCCTTTATCTGTGTTCCCACTTTTGGCGGGTCAACCATAACAATATCTGAGAGTTCTGACTGGGCATAATCAGTAATGCCGGTGGTTGCAATATCACCATCAATCTTCGCCCACTCATGTTCTCTCGTATATCTTAACCCTTCCAGAATATTTGCCATTTAACCTCCTTATTTATGGGTTCCTTTTTTGTAAAATGGTCCCTTTATTACCTCAACATGGATTGGTTCTTTTGCCATTACCATAAATTTCGTTCCGGGCTCAGTATAGGAAATCCCAACATATCCCATCCCTATCCCTTTTTTCAAAGAAGGTGAGAATGTACCTGATGTTACAAAACCTATCTCTTGATTATCAATATAAATCTTCTGGTGCGGTCTTGGAATGCCTTTTTCAATCGCCTCAAATCCCACAAGTTTTCTTTTTATTCCTGACTCTTTGATATTGAGTAATGCATCCCTGCCTATGAAATCACCTTTGTCAAACTTAACAATCCAGCCCAATCCGGCCTCAAGGGGGTTCGTCGTCTTATCAATATCATTGCCATAAAGACAATATCTCATTTCAAAACGGAGTGTATCCCTTGCACCAAGCCCGATTGGTTTGACATTCAATTCTTTTCCCGCTTCAAAGACTATATCCCAGATTTTTAACCCATCATTTGCCGACATATAAATTTCAAAACCATCTTCACCAGTATAACCAGTTCGGGATAATAAGACATCAATTCCTTTTATCCTTGTTTCAACTGCCCAATAATATTTTAATTCGCTAAGGTTAAAGTCAATGACCTTTTGCATCAAAATTTCTGATTTTGGACCCTGTATCGCAAGCTGTCCAATCTCATCACTGCAATTTTTGACCTCTACATTAAATCTTTTATTCTGTACTATCCATTCATAGTCTTTCTGAGTATTTGCCGCATTAACAACGAGAAGTATCCTGTCTTTAAGGTTATATACTAAAAGGTCATCCACAATTCCTGCATCTGGATATAACATTGCTGAATACTGAACTTGATTTAAAGCAAGTTTAGAAACATCGTTTGTTGTGATGTAATTCACAAACTGGCTCCTGTCAGGGCCAGTAATTTCTATTTCACCCATATGGGAGACATCAAATACACCAACGTCTGTGCGCACGGTTTCATGTTCAGGGATGATGCCCTCAAATTGTATGGGCATAAAAAATCCTGCAAATTCAACAATTTTACCGTTATATTGCAAATGTTTTTCATAAAAAGGAGTCTTTTTAGGCATAAGGAATTATATCTAAAAAATTTCTTATGTCAATACAAGCCTATATCTCGCTTCTTCCTTCAAATGCCTTGAGAATTGTGGTTCCATCGGCAAGTCCAAGGTCGCTTCCGGTCGGTAATCCCCGGGCAATCCTCGTTACTCTTATATTTAATGGTTTGAGCAACTTTGCAATATAAATGGCAGTCACATCACCCTCGGTTGTAGGGTTTGTTGCTATTATGACTTCTTTAACACTCTGATTCTTTATCCTCTCCAGGAGGCTCTTAATATGTAAATCTTCCGGTCCAATATTATCAATTGGTGAGATTACACCATTTAATATATGGTATAAACCCTTGTATTCACCTATTTTTTCTATTACCATCACATCTGATGGCTGTTCAACAACGCAGATGATTTCCTGGTTCCGGTTTGGTGCAGAACATATCTCACAGGGATCGGTCTCACCAAGATTATGGCAGATTGAACACTCTTTTAATTCAAACCTTGCCTTTAAGATTGCATCGGTCAGTTCTTTAACCCGCGAGACCTCCATTTTCTGAAGGAAGAATGCCAGGCGCTGGGCAGTCTTTTTTCCAATTCCCGGGAGCCACTGGAGTTTTTCAACCAAGTCATCTAATAGGGGCATATTCCATTTTAGCCAGAAATTTTTCTAAGTCAATGCCCGGTTAATAAAAACAATTGGTTAAATGGTTAAATATTTTAATAAAAGGTTGAAATTACTGGAAAAATGGATAGAATAGTAATTGTGAGACTCCTATTTATTGGCGACATAATCGGTGAACCAGGAAGGAAAAAACTCGCACATTCACTACCCGAATTAATAAAAAAAGAAAATATATTCTTCACCATTGCCCAGGGAGAGAATCTCGCCGGAGGGTTAGGAATAACAGAGAAGACCGCAAAAGAAATTTTTAATTACGGTGTTGATTGTATCACAACCGGCAATCATATCTGGAAATATAAAGAAATTTATAAATATCTTGATTCAGAACCAAGGCTTTTAAGACCCGCAAATTATCCAGAGGGTGTTCCAGGCAGGGGATACAATATCTTTGAAAAAATGGGAATAAAGATAGGTATAATAAATCTTGAAGGAAGGGTATTTATGAGACCGCTTGAAGACCCATTCAGAACTGGCAAAAAAATTGCCGAAGTGATACAAAAACAAACAAAAAATATATTCATTGATTTCCATGCTGAAGCAACGAGTGAAAAAAGGGCACTTGCACTCTATCTCGCTGATTATGCCACAGGTATTATCGGTACCCATACCCATATCCAGACTGCTGACGAACAGATAATTAATAAAAAGTGCGCCTATATAACCGATGCAGGAATGGTTGGCTCAACGGATTCTATAATTGGTGTTAAAAAAGAGGAAATAATAGAACACTTCTTACTCCATTTACCGAAAAAATTTAAAGTTGCAAAGGAAAATATTGTAGGGAATTGTGTAATAATTGATTTTGATGAAAATAACGGCATTGCAAAAGAAATAGAGCGCATAAGATTTTGAGCCTTTTACTCTAATTCCATTTACTTAGAAAATAATATGTTATACTTTTGTGCAACAATTTCCCCATTTATATTCCTTAAACAGTCGATTTTCCGAGACTTAAGTCTCGTGTGATTGGTATGAAATTTGCATATCCATATAGTAGAGACAGGAGGTAACAATGAAAAAGATATTTATGTTTATTTTAATAATATCGGGTATTTGTTTTGCCGGTAGATTAGGAATAGGAATTTCAGGTTTTGGTGAATATGAATACGATTACTCACTTGAAAATTATGAAAGGCTATCACAGATGTTTTATCTCGCTGAATTCCATTTATCAGCCGAAGCCCTTCCCTATATGTACCTTGAACCAATTGGCTTATTGGTTAATGACGCATTGAATAATAGAATGCTCCCAGGTGTTGGTTTAAGAATAAATATCGCACCAAGATTAGGAAACTTTTTCCTTGCTCCGTTCTTTGGTATAGAAGGTAATATTCTATTCTATAATCGAGGTATGGAGCTAAAAGATGCGGTATATACCAGAAGATTGGAAGAATATTTTGAAAACTCATCGCCAAGGGCGGCTGGCCTTGGGTTTGGTGGATTATCAATATACTTTGGAAAGGCAATGTCGCTTGATTGCCATTACCGTTATCTTTATATTGCAAAAGGTATTGGTATAGAAATGGTCGGCGCAGGATTGACTTATTACATCAACTGGTAAAAGTTTATCTCAACCTTACCTTGCTCTGGAGTTCTGCCTTTCTTAAATTATGCCGTGTTAAAAATCCGAGTACTATGATTAAAACAATCACCAGAAGTGCGAAAATGGTCTTTGTAAGTAGCAAAAAATCAAAAAGGCCGTGTGCTAATACTGCAAATAAGATTCCTAAAAATATCAATCTTTTCTCAAATTGCTTATCAAATTTAGCCCTGCCTACATAATAGCCCATAAGTGCTCCGAAAAAGGCATGTCCGGGTACAGAAAAGAAAGCCCTCAATAGACCTGTTCCAATCCCATATTTTAATACATAAAAAATATTCTCCACTGTTGCAAACCCGAGTGATGCAGAAACACAGTATACAATTCCATCCATTATCTCATCAAATTCAATATTTTTATAAATCCATCGCCTCACGACAAAGAATTTAAGGAGTTCTTCAGTCGGTGCGATGAGTAAAAAAGCCAGCATAAAGGCATTGAGAATCTCATAAGGAGTTGAGGTGAAAATTGGTTCAAATATCACCTCAATTATTGCCCCTGGTATAACCATTGCCGAACCTAAAAGATAAATTTTTACAATATATTTTTCAGGTTCTGGCTCATATTTATCACGGTGAAAAAAATACCAGAAAAGAAAAAGACAGGGTGCGAGGGCAACAAGCAAAAGTAGCAAAAACATTGTTTAATATTAATTAAAAAATCCGCTATGTCAACATAAGAATCTTTTGATTCCTCTTTGAGTTTTGAAACTTAAATTCGCGATATTTGAAAGATAGTGAATTTTCAATTTTCTACATTAGTTTGCTCGACAATTTACAGCGCAAACCTGAAGGGTTGACACAAATTTATTTTTAGATATTATTGGGTATGAATAAAGGTAATGTATTCAGTGGAATACAGCCTTCGGGCAGGCTCCATATCGGCAATTATGTTGGGGCAATGCGTAATATGATTGCACTGCAGGATGACTATCAATGTATATATGGAATCGTTGATTATCATGCAATGACCGTGCCGTTTGAACCGAAAGAAATGGAAATGCGGATTTTTAACTGTGCAGTTGATTATATCGCTGCTGGTATTGACCCGAAAAAGAGCATCCTTATGCTCCAGTCAACTGTCTCTGAACATACAGAACTCGCCTGGATTTTAAATACCATAACACCTATTTCCTGGCTCACAAGGGTCCCAACATTTAAAGAAAAGAAATCCCAGAATCCTGATTATGTGAATATGGGTTTGCTTGATTATCCAGTATTAATGGCTGCGGATATTATTCTTTATAAATCGGTTGTTGTGCCGGTGGGCGAAGACCAGATTCCCCACCTGGAACTAACCAGAGAGATTGTTCGGAAATTTAATGCGTATTTTGGGGAGACTTTTCCTGAACCAAAGGAATATCTGGGGAAAGTAACAAAAATCCTTGGGCTTGATGGTGTTAATAAGATGAGTAAATCACTTGAGAATTGTATCTATCTTGACGAAGATAAAGATTCAATCTGGAATAAATTGAGCACCGCAGTTACCGATACAAATAGAAAAAGAAGGACTGACCCGGGTAATCCTGAAGTCTGTAATATTTACACGATGCACCTCGCCTTTTCATCACAAAAAGACATTGATTATTGTGCAAAGGAATGTCGGAAGGCAGGTATTGGGTGCCTTGATTGTAAGAAAATTCTGCTTGAAAATATGTATAATGCATTAAAACCAATCCAGGACCGACAAAAGGAGTTACAAAATAAGCCTGACTATATTTATGAAGTCCTTCAGGATGGATATTCAAGGGCAAAGAGGATTGCCCGGGAAACAATAGAAGAAGTTTATGAAAAAATTGGAATTAAAAGATTCCATCAATAAGGTCTTACTTCATCATCAGCCAGAGTAACTGCCACTGATTGCCCCATCAATTCAATAGAGACTACGAGTTTCCTTTTTCTATGGTCTTCTTTCAAAAGTATTCCAATCGCACCCGCGAGTGGCCCAGAAATGACTCTGACCTTTGCTCCGACAACGAGAAATGGTAAAGGGTATATATTACGGTCACTCTGAACAAATATTTTTATTGAATTAATATCCTCATCAGCAACCGGGGTTGGTCTATCATTTCCACAGATTCGCACAACACCATGGGTACGATAGACCTTAAGCCAGTTTTCTTTGTTGTTATCAAGCTGAACAAAGAGATAATTAGGAAATAACGGTCTTTTGATTATAAGTTTACGGTCCCTTCTTCTGCTGGGAACGAGTATTTCAGGTAAAAATGTGGTGAGTCCCTGGTCTGTAAGAATCTTGTTAGTCGTCCTTTCATGGTGACATCTCGTATAAATTGCATACCAATGGAGATTATTCAAAAATCCACAATTATTATTCATTGTAATATTATAACAAAAAAAGGGATTTGGTCAAGACCCCAAATAACCATTCTCTTCATACCATCTGACCGTCTCTTCCATTCCTGCCTTAAGTTCATAGCGGGGTGACCATCCAATATCTCTGCATATATCTGAACTTGAACATACCCAGTAATCTTTTGACATCTCTTTTACCTTATCATACCCGATCAACCTCATCTGCCGGGGAAAGAGTATGTCATTCAAAATTCCAAACATAAATGCGATTGATTCAGGAACTTTTATTCTTATACACCTTTCTTTTCTGAGACATCCCTGGATTATTTTTACTATATAATTAAATGAGTAACAATTGCCATCACTTATGTAGTAAATTTTATTATGGAAAAAATCTTTTTCTATCACCATTTGCATAAGCATTACGAGGTCCTTTATATAAATCAAATTAAGGTATTTCTGAAAATTTCCCACAGTGATACACAACCCCTTTTTCAGCAGTTTAATGAATTTCAAAATCTCAGTCTCGTATGGTCCATAAACAGCACAGGGACGGAGGATGATGTGTCTCAATCCTGAATTTATTATAACATCCTCGGCCATTTTTTTTGATAATCCGTAAAAAGAAACCGGTTTGGAAAGAACATTTACATCCACACCATTCTTAGAAGATGATGGACCGCCTGCAGACTGGGAACTCAGAAACAATATTTTTTGCACACCGGTCTTCTTCATTGCCTGAATCAAATTTGCGGTAGATAATGTATTTGCACAATAAAATTCATGAAAATTCTTGCTCATTGTCAGACCTGCGCAATGAATAACCGTTTCAACTCCATCAAGCGCATTCTCTAAACCATTACCAGTAACGAAATCGCCATAACTTATTTGGACCAGGGGTATATTGCGATAAAAATCTATATTTGATGAGGGACGGGCGAGTATTTTAATCTGTGATTTTTTTATATATTCAAGAATAAAATTTTTTCCAATGAAACCGGTTGCACCGGTAACGAGTATCATCTATTCTTAATGAAACTGCAGTAAGATTAAAATTGATAACTTAACGAAAATTTACGGTTGGTTGTTTTGAAATCGTACATTGCCTCATCAACACCAACATCAAGTGAGAATCCACTCGCTTTAATTCCACCGCCAAATGTGAAGCCTATGCGTTTTCCTTCAAAATCGTAGAAATAGCCACCCCTCAGCTGGATAAAATCAAAATAATCTATTTCAAGACCTGCGCCTTTCCATGCTTCCTGCATTTCGTACTTTAAATTCTCAAAGAATGTGTTATTAGGATTGGCAAACATACCAACCAGAATCTTTGTAACTTCTCCGGTGAGACGAATCTTTATAACTTTTGAATTTACCGGCTGGATTTTCAAGCCAATTCGCAGGGTATACGGCAGTGGGTCTGATGCACCACTTTGAGAATAACTTATATTAGGACCGATATTCTGTAATGCCAGTGCCAGTGAGCCATAATCAAATGGTTTGTATAGTACACCCGCATCAAACGCATAGGTAATACCAATCCCACCGCTCTTTATTCCTAATTCAGGCATCCTGCCAAATACCCAGGGTGCCACAAGATAAGAATATACAAACTTCCAGCCCAAACCAAAACCCAACTTATTGTTCAACTTAAATCCATAGTTCAATGCTCCGGCAATATCAAATGTTGTGTATGTTCCAAGGTAGACACCATCTTGATTAATAACATCTGTGGGTCCGGTTGTAAGATAAATCAGGCTCAACCCACCAGCCCCATTCTTTATGGGCTTGACATATCCTGCATACTCGTAATACATTCCTTCGTGTAATCCAGAAAGCCATGGTGCATGTTGTAGTGTTATGTTTTGTCGCTCCATAAATGCTAGTCCTGCCTGGTTATAATAACAGGTACTTGCATCGTCAGCGATTGCAGAAAAGGCGCCTGCCATAGCAGTAGCCCTTGCACCGGGCCAGATTAAAAGAAAGACACAGCCCGGCCTTTGTGCTGCTCCTACAATAGAAATAGATAATATGAGCAGTGTAAGGACTTTATGCATCAAAAACCTCCACATATTATATTAAATTATAATCCAAAAATAATAAAAGTCAAGAATATAAAGCCGGTTAGTAATTTTTAAAAACAACCTCTCCCCTCTGCATATCTACCTTTATCGTGCTGTCTTTTGGAAATTCACCCGCTATTATCTTCTTTGATAATGGATTTTCAATCATTCTCTGGATTGCCCGACGCAAAGGTCTGGCACCATATACCGGGTCAAATCCTTCATGGGCAAGGTGTTCTTTTACCTTTTCACTGAATTCAATCCGGTAACCAAACTCTGAAACATTCTTTGCAACCTTTTTCAACTCCCGTTCAACAATCCCTTTTATCTCATCAAATCCGAGTGGTTTAAAAACAATCACCTCGTCTATACGGTTTAAAAACTCGGGTTTAACACTCCGTTCAAGGACACGATAGACTTCCTTCTTTGTCTGTTCATAATCAAATTTCCC
>JBDRWA010000045.1:0-14937 GCA_039802145.1 Caldifarciminota bacterium
CTCGTTACATTTTATAATCTTAGTCTGCATAATGTAAAATTGCATTATGTCTTGGGGAATCATGAGGTTGTAATTGGAAATTTTTTAAGAAATTTAGGTTTTGTAATTTATTCTCAGGAGGCCATGGTAGAATTGGATGGAAAGCAGGTTTATCTTGCGCACGGTAATAAGATTGACCGCAGGTTATGGACAATCTTCTGGGAGAATCTATTAACTTCAAAAATCAATCATACTTTATATAGTTTGCTCCACCCTGATATAGGGGTGTTTCTTGCACAGGCTATCGCACATTTTTCTCGGGAGCAGCCCCGTAGTCACCGACTGAGTCTCTTGTTAGAAAAATTCGCTCGGGAAAAGTTAAAAGATTTTGATATTGTCATACTTGCCCATACTCATATACCTGTGTTCAAAGTTTATCCTGTAGAAAAATACTATCTCAACACGGGTGATTGGATAAACCATTTTTCCTATGGGAAGATGGTTGATAGCAAAATTTCTCTAAATTATTATAAATAAATTATTCCAGGCTTCCGACTTCTTTCTCAACCTCTTCAAGAATCTCACAGGATTTAACCAATTCCTTCATTTTATTATGGTCGGGGTATAATGGTCTATCTTCTTCAAGATGGGAAACATATTTTCTAATCACTCTTCGTGCCGCATTAACGCCCCTGCCAGGGTTGAATTCACGAAAGTCTAATGCCTGGGCCGCTGACATAAATTCAATACCGAGTATTCCATAGGCATTATCGAGTATCTGTTCATTTTTTAACGCGGTATTCATTCCCATCGATACAAAATCTTCTTGGTCAGCGGCAGCAGGAATAGATTGAATTGATGCGGGCATTGAGAGAATTCTTTGCTCAGCAATCATCATATCTGCAGTATACTGGCTGAGCATAAAACCTGAGAATATACCTGGATTTTTGGTTAAAAACGCTGGTAGACCAACACTCAAATTTGGATTGGTCAATCTATTCATTCTCCTTTCAGATAAGACGCAGACCATCGTTACTGCTGCACCCACCATATCCATTGGGAGTGAGACAGGCGAACCCTGGAAATTTGCACCTGTCAGCGTTAAATTATATTCGGATAAGAATATTGGATTATCACCTACCCCATTCAATTCAATCTCCACCTGTTCTCTTGCCCAACGTACTGCGTCATGTGCTGCACCAATGACCTGGGGAGAGGAGCGCATTGAATAGGCATCCTGAACTTTGGTCTTGTATTTGCCAGTGAGCAAATCACTCCCTTCAATACATTTCATAATTGCCCTTGCCGAGCGTATTGCACCGGGGAATCCCCTTGCCTCGTGGAGACGGACGTCATATGGTTTAAGATTGGCAATCAATGCCTCTAAAGTCATTGCACAGGCAATTTCAGCCTGTTTAAGCCAACGGTTGATGTCATAAAGTTGAAGCGCACTTATTGCGGTGATGAAATTTGAACCATTTATTATTGCCAAGCCATCTCGTGCCTTAAGTCCTGGTATAGGTATTCCGGCTTTCTCCATTGCTAACTTACCGGGTAATCGCTCACCTTTATAAAATGCCTCTCCTTCTCCGAGCATCAAAAGGGCAATCTGGGACATCGGTGCAAGGTCTCCACAGGCACCGACCGAACCTTTCCTGCAAACAACAGGGATAACATCTTTATTTAGCATTTCCACCAATGTAAGCGTAATCTCTGGTCTGCACGCAGACCTACCTTTTGCATGAACGTTGATTCTACTTGCCATTGCTCCCCTTACATATTCTATTGGCATTGGTTCACCAATTCCTGCAGCGTGATTGTAAATGAGATATCTCTGAAATTGTTCAACCTCCTCGTCTGATAACACAACTTCGGATAATTCACCAATTCCGGTATTTGTCCCGTACATAATCTCCCTTGCTTTCAATTTCTTTTCAAGCATTGCCCGACATTTCTTTATCTCTTCAAGGGATTCGGGCGCAAGTTCAACTTTTTCATTGTATCGGGCAATTGCAACAAGTTTTTCAATTGTCAAACTCTTTCCATCAAGAATTATTGGCATAATAAATACTCCTTTTTATGATTATATCTAACTGATTTCAAAAGTCAATTCCTTGACAATAACCTCAATCAGGATATACTAATTTGTGGTGCAGAAATCAATATTAATTGGATTTGTAATTTTTACAGCAATATTCTTTTGCTTTTATCCTGGTAATACAAGTATCGTTGATGAAACTGCCTATCTTTCAATGGCATACGCATTTCAATATAAAAAGTTATACTATGACCAGGTAGGTATCTATTCTGCACCTGCATCAATGAGAGTAAATAACCATCTTGTATCACGCTATCCACCGGGAAATAGTATATTACTTTTGCCTTTTATAAAGCCAGACTGGAAAATTGCATTTTTACGAGGATATTTATTGATGCTTTCTGGCTTTATATTACTGACTGTCTTGCTTTCGCATTATCGCATTCCCTTATATTACTCATTATTATTTTTATTTCATCCATCATTTGCTTTATATAGCAGGACGATAATGAGTGATTTGCCCGCTACAATTTTCTGTTTAGCTGGATTGCTTCCCTTTATTAAAAAGAAGTATTTTATTGCAGGTATCATCTTTGGTATTAGCCTTACAATCAGATATCCATTATTATTGATACCTTTTTCATTATTTTTTATTCTCTTTGTAAAAAAAGAATTTTTTAATTCAATTGAATTTCTAATCGGTGGAATAATTGGTTTGATTCCACTTTTAATTTACCATATTTCGGTCTTCAATACAATAACTGGACCAACTTCGGCAAATTTAATCGGATTTTCGGTGGAAAATTTGCCAAGCATGTTTGTAAAATTCTTTTTAGCAATAAACATTTTATATCCACTTATGTTTTTAGTCAGTTTCAAAACAACACTTAAAGAAAAGTGGTATTTCATTTTTCCATCATTAATTTTTTTAATATTTTTTTCACTCCAGTATTATATTGATACGGGCAAAAATTTTTTTGAAACCCTTGTCCGCAGTCAGAGATATCTGTTGCCAATAATACCTTTCTTAATCATTCCCTACGCTGAGGTTTTAGGAAGGATAAGGTTTTTTAATAAAATTCTACCTGCATTTATTATCGCCCTAATTTTTTTAAATATAATAATTCACCATAAACATCAGAAATTTTTGATAAAACAGACCTACTATCAGAATAAACTTTATGAATATACAAAAGATGCCCATATAATTGTTTGTAATAAAGACGTTTATGAACTTATCAATCCATTCATCAAATCTATGAAATGGGAACCATTTGAATCTAAAGGAAAATTGATAAAAGTGCACAAATTTGATTATGATAAAAAAGTCTATTTTGTCTGTCTGTCCAGGGAGGAAAATATTAAAAATATATTCTACGAATTATTAAATAACATCGGGGCGACAAAAGAAATTTATGAAGAAAAAGATCCTTACTATTTTTCGATCTATTTAATAAAAAATAAATAAGGGCTGGATAAACCAGCCCTTATTGTTAATCCTTTTCTTCACGTTCAATCTCAATCTTTTTAATGAATCTCTTTCTTGGCATTTTCAATTTTTCTCTTTGCTCAGGGGTGAGGATGGAATGAATTTTCAATCTCTCTTCTATATGTAACTTTTTTATCTGCCATTCAAGTTCATGGATTTCCTGACTGAGCTTCAATATCCTATCTTTATTTGGATTATCAGCCTTAATTTCTTTGTGGATGTCAATCTGCTTTAATTCAATCTGGGATTTGATTGGGATGGTATTCTTTCGTGTTTCAATCCGTATATCTTCAATCTTTGCCTTCTGTTCAGGAGTAAGATCATCCAGTAATTCAGGCGGGCATGGTTCCATATCTCTTGGACCTTGCCTGTGCATTGGGCACATATCCTGGCTATAACCAATCAATCCTGTGAAAAGGACCAAAGATAGACATAGCGTTAGGTTTTTCATGGTATCTCCTTTCTGATTATTTAGACGAAATACGATTTAAGATTGGTTTAAATTTCTCTAAATTATAGAAATAAAATTCTTCTATCTTCTTTGCGATATTAAACCAGGAATAATCTTTTACAAACTCTTTTCCATTATTTATCAATCTATTTTTCAAATCTTCATTTTTCAATATACTGATAATCTTCTGGGCAATATCTGCGGGTTTATGTGGGTCAAAAAATAATCCATTATAACCATCCTTTATCACCCGGTCATAACCTGGAATGCGTGATGCCGCAACTGGCTTTCCTATTGCCATTGCCTCAAGAAGGACAATACCGAATGATTCTCCACCAAGTGCCGGTGAGCAATAAAGATCGCAGGAAGCGTAATAATTGGGGATTTCTTCGGACTTTGCATATCCCTTGAAAACAACGACTTCAGATAAATCTAATTCTTTCACCAGTCTTCTACAATCATCTTCAAGCGGTCCCTTTCCCACCACAATGAGCGTCAGATCTTTCAATTCATCTTTTATCAAAGGTATTGCCCGCAGTAGCTCAATCAGTCCCTTTCTTCGGTCAAGCCTGCCCAAATACAAGATTTTATTCTTTCTATTTTCAAACTCAGATAAAGGCGGCACTTCAGGGTGGAATTTCTCCAAATCAATACCATTTGGGATTATTGTATAATCACCTGGTATATAAGGCATGAATGTATCCCTCGGTGTTTCGGAAACTGCGATCAGACCGTGGAGTTTATTGATATATCTCTTAAATAGTCTTCTAAATATAAGAGAACCCATCCGATAGTATTTGAAACCTGTGGAATGGAAGGTAGTGACATTCAAAGTTTTTGAATAATGAAGGGCAAAAAAAGAAATGCTCGGGGGAAAAGGTCCCATTGTGTGTATCACATCAAAATTTTCCTCTTCAAGAAATCTCTTCACCTTGCCGGGAATATCCCAGCCCAAAGATAACGTAGCAAAAGATTTGTTCATTGGAATATAAAAAACCCTGCCGATGCGAATCACATCCGGCTCGTATTTCTCATCTTTATAATGGGTCGTCAGAATTTTGACTTTGTGTCCAAAACGCCTTAAATATTTCGCAAGATAATGAGTATATTCAGAAACACCTGAGGGATAAGGGTAATAAGGGTCGGAGACCAGGCATATCTTCATCAACCTTAAAAATCTTTATTTTTCTTCTATCCAGACCTTCTCCATTATTACATCATTTAAAGGACGGTCAAAAGGCGGACCGGAAGTTGGCACATCACCAATCTTCTCAACAACCTCCATCCCCTGAGCAACCTCCCCAATGATTGTATATCTTCCATCAAGTCTGGGTTGGGGTTCAAGGCAGATATAAAATTGTGAACCATTCGTATTTGGACCGCGATTTGCCATTGCCACTGTCCCTTTTAAATGTTTCAATTTTGGGGATATTTCATCTTCCAGTTCATATCCCGGATCACCGGTCCCATCACCCTTAGGACAACCGCCCTGAATCACAAATCCCTTTATTATCCTATGGAATTTTAGACCGTTATAAAATCCCTTATTCGTGAGGTCAATGATATTCTTCACATTCTTTGGTGCCTCATCAGGATAAAGTTTTATTACAATATCACCGTAGTTCTTAACTGAAATGTGCATATAAGGATATTTTTTTACTTGCCCCGTGTTAGTACTTTTCTGTCCGCCACACGCAAGGAATACCAACCCCAGAATAAATATAATTCTCATTACACCCCCTATCAAGTGATTATATCCAATTATTGAGAAAAGTAAATACTCTTTTAATCTTATTAAGATATCTAACTAACAGGGAGTCAATAACGAACTCTCTTGACAAAAAGAGAGATGTGTGTATTATAGGTTATGTTTAAGGTATTGAAAACTGATAGAAATACAAAGGCAAGGATCGGTCTACTTAAAACGAAACACTTTATTTTGGCGACTCCGAACTTTATGCCTGTTGCGACCCAAGGAAGTGTGAAGATGATTTCCCCCCAGGAATTAGAAAAAATAGGGGTGGAGATAATTGTGTGTAATACATACCATCTTATGCAGAGACCAGGCACAAGACTTATTAAAAAAATCGGAGGGATTCACAAATTTATGGGCTGGAAAAGGGCAATATTGACCGACTCAGGGGGGTTCCAGGCATATTCGTTGAGCGTATTAAGGAGAGTAAACGATGATGGTCTTGAATTCACGTCGCATATAGATGGTAGTAGAATTTTTCTTACCCCAGAAAGAGCTATTGAGCTCCAGAGAGATTTAGGGACTGACATTGCGATGTGTCTTGATTTCTTTACACCCTATCCTTCCGAATCTATTGAAGCAAGGATCGCAGTGGAAAGGACAATAAATTGGGCAAAACGCAGCTTGAATGTAAAAAAAAACCGCATACTTTTGCAATTATTCAGGGGGCAACTTTCAAAGAATTGAGGCGAGAATGTACGAACCGTCTTATTGAATTAAAATTTCCAGGTTATGGAATTGGCGGTTTGATGATAGGGGAGCCTCCAACTCTTACCATGGAAATTGTTGGGACGGTTACTGAAATAATCCCGGATAATAAAGTTAGATATCTGATGGGATGTGGTTATCCTGAAGATATTCTTACTGCAGTGAGCCAGGGTGTGGACCTTTTTGACTGTGTTTTACCTACTAGGAATGGGCGAACCGGTATGGCTTTTACATCCGAAGGAAGGGTGATAATAAAGAGCAGCAAATATGCAGGTGATAAATCCCCACTTGATAAAAATTGCAACTGTTACACCTGTAAGAGCTTCAGTCGTGCATACCTCAGACATCTATTTAATGCTGGCGAAGCACTCGGTGGCCATCTGGTTAGTTATCATAATTTGGTTTTTTATATTGGACTGTTGAAAAAAATTAGATTCCATATAAAAAAGGGTGATTATGATAAATTTTTGAATGAGACAATCGCGAAGTTCAACTTTCGCCAGGGGAATCAATGATTAACTTTGCTCTTGACATTTCATTAATTATATATATAATATTCAAATTTAATTATTTGGGGAAAACAGCCCCATAAGGGGTTATGGAGACTTTTATAAAAGCAAAGGAGTGAATATGTTTGGGAAAAAGAAAAGAGTAGTTGGTCTTGATATTGGGTCTAGTCAGACGAAGGTTGTTGAACTTTCGCCCGGCAAGACGAAGCGATTGATAAACTATGGCATATCCAGAATTTTGCCTGATGCGATTGTAGAGGGTGAAATTATTGATAGACAGGCAGTTCTGGATTCAATAAAGAGTCTTTTTGAATCGCGCAATATCACCGCGAAGGATATTGTAATAGGGCTTGCGGGAAGGGATGTAATAATAAAAAGAATAGTGATGGATCGTTTGAGCGAAGCAGAAACCAGGGAACAAATAAAGTGGGAGGCGGAACAATATGTGCCGTTTGATATTAACGAAGTTACCCTGGATTTTGATGTTGTAAATCCCAATTACGGTGAGAATCAGCAGGAAGTCGTTCTCGTCGCGGCGAAAAACGAATTAATAAACAACCTTTCAGCCCTATTAAAAGAATTGAATCTTAATCTCGTAATTATCGACACTGCCGCATTTGCATTACAGAATGCTTTTGAATATAATTATCAACCGCGCCCGGACGAAACAATTGCCCTTGTAAATATCGGTGCAGGTATGACGATAATAAACGTTATAAAAGGCGGTTCATCTTTACTGGCACGGGATGTCTATTACGGGGTAAACTCTTACATAAACAAGTTGCAAAAAGAAATCGGTTTCAATTATGAGGATGCCGCAAATGCAGTAAAAGGGACAATTCCTGTTGGTGCATCTCAGGATTCCATACAAGCGGTTTTTGAATCGTTTGTCAATGATCTGTCCACACAGATTGAAAGAAGTCTTCAATTCTTATCAACGGTTACTGGTGAAGAGAAGGTTGGTAAAATGTATATCTCGGGTGGTGGTGCATTGATTTCTAATATGGCTGATTCTCTTAAGCGCCGTTTAAATGTCAGTGTTGAACTACTTAATCCATTCAAAAATATTCTTTACGACCCCTCTATGTTTGCACCTGAAGGGGTTGATATAGTTGGACCGCTTCTAACCCAAGCAGTTGGTCTTGCATTAAGGGGGGACTAATGATAAAAATAAATCTTACGCCTGGCCCTAAGAAGGCTAAGGCGGTAAAACCAGCACCCGCAAAACCAGGTGCACCGCCGATTAAATTGCCATCGGTAAAACTTGGTGCGATTTATATCCTGGGGATTGCGGTGGTTGTCATCATTATCGTCCTTTTTCTGATAATTCAATCGAGTAAAATTGGCAGTCTCAATCGGAATATCAATCAACTACAAACACGGCTTGATGAATTAAAAGTTTATGTAGCTACGGTTGACAGTTTAAAACAGCGAGAAAAGGAGTTGATGGCACTTATCAGTCCGATAAAGGAGTTAAATCAAAATCGTTTTCTAATCGTCCATGTCCTTGATGAAATCTCTGCACGAATACCTGAATTCACCTGGCTCACGATGCTTAATGTTTCTACACAGAATATAGATATCAAAGGGACCACTGCATCAAACCTCCTTGTTGCTGAATTTATGAACCGACTTGAAGATTCTCCATACATTGGAAATGTTGACCTCTCTGTCCTTGAGAAGAAGACCGTTGAGAAACAGGAGATGATGGAGTTTACGCTTACTGCAAATGTAAAAATTGATACAATTACTGGAGGTACCAAATGAATTTAAAAGAACCAAAATCTCAACAGGTAATTGTATTTTTGATACTCTTAATTGTGATACTGATACTCTTCTTCAGGTTTCCATACAGTTCAAACCAAAATAAGATAAAAAGCCTTGAGGCAAAAAGGGATTCGCTCCAGATAAAAGTTCAGGAGGCCGAGGCGGCAAAAGCACGCTTACCAGAATTGCAGGCAAGGATTGCCCGGCTTGAGGCTGAATGGGAAATAGCCAAAGAAATGCTACCCCAGGAGAAAGAAATCCCCAAACTAATCCAACAGATTTCAAACTCCGGGACAAAAGCAGGTGTTAGTTTTATGCTCTTCAGACCAAGTGGCCCGGTTCCAAAACAGAATTATTCAGAAATTCCTGTTCAGATAAAAGTTGCTTGCGGCTATCATCAATTATGTAAATTCCTTTCCAATATTGGTAACCTCTCAAGAATTGTAAATGTTCCGGCGGTAAAAATTGTTCCAGGAAAAGACCGTAGTACTGAGGCTGAATTACAGACAATTACATATACCGTAGCAAAAAAACAGGAGGTGCCAAGTGGTGTGCCACGCCGTCGGTAGTATTCTTGCTTTGGTATTAATGTTTAACCAGGTACCAACCAGCGATTCCCTGTTTCCTGTTGAGAAATATAATTATGAACCCGCAGGACGCAGGGACCCATTTGTCCCACTATTAGGTTTGGAGCTCGGTGGTGGTAAAACTGGCCATTTGAGTCCTGAAAATTTACGACTGATTGGTATACTCTGGGGTGACCGTGGTTATTATGCCCTTGTTAAAGATGGCCAGGACAATGGTTATATTTTGAAACGAGGGGACCGCGTTGCTGGTGGGCATGTTAGTGAAATTAATCGTCAGGCAATAATTTTTGAAATTATGCATGCCGGAGTTGTAACACAGTATGAATTAAGACTCCAAGAGGGAAAAGAAAGGAGGTAATTTATGAGATTTTTGTTTACAATTCTATCAATTCTTTCACTACTGAACGGTGTGGTGATTAAGGATGTGATAGTAAAATCCGAAGGCGTAAATACCAAGTTGATTATTGAGTCGGAAGGACCATTTATTGCCAATGCCTTTAGCTTGAAAGATCCTTCAAGAATGGTTGTTGATTGCTCGGGGGTGTCATGTAATCTCGTAGGTAAAAGCTATTTTGTAAATTCCGGTGGTATAAAAGAAGTTTCTATAACTGGCTTCGCAGGGCAACCTGACTTAGTAAGGGTTGTGGCAAAATTGAATCAGGACTACTCATTTTTAACAACGACCGAGGGTAATAATTTTGTCGTTACTCTTCTCACCGGTTTAACATCACCATTTCCTACTTGGCAGGCATTGGCTGCTCAGGCAACAACCAGCGTTCCAACTGAAGCGCCCCCTCCTGCAGTTCCAAGTCCAAGGCCCCCTGTAAGTATTACTGGTCGTCCCATAAGCATTGATCTTGAGAATGCAGATATCTTGACAGTTCTGAGGGCTTTGTCTGAATACGCTGGGGTGAATATTGTTGCAGGAAAAGATGTAAAAGGGAACGTAACAGTAAGATTACACAATGTGCCCTGGAAACAGGCACTTGAAATAATTCTACGCGCTGCTGGTTATGCGTATCGTGAAGATCCCGGTGTAATCAGAGTAGATACTGCGGAAAATCTTGATAAACAGGATTATGATTTACCACTTATTTCCAATATTTACAAACTTGAATTTGCTAATCCAAACGAAATGCTAAATAAAATCCAGGCGATGCTCTCCCCAAAAGGAAAGGCAAATGTGGATGAGCGAACAAATTCTGTGGTTGTCACTGAGGTAGAGCCAATCCATGATAAGATTAAACAGCTCGTTAAATTACTTGATACACCAACACCTCAGGTAGAGATAATGGCTAAGGTTGTTGATGTAGATGCATCTCAGTCCCAGGGACTCGGTATCAACTGGACATTAAAAGGGCTTGAAAGTAGATTATTAAGAGTTGATGTTACAAGCAACCCAACACCAGCAATTGCTGGATATGGAGTATTCAATATCGGTACAGTTCCATCACTGGCCCAGGTCAATGCAACAATAAATGCACTTGAAGAGAAAGGAAAGGCAAACACAGTTTCTGCTCCACGTGTATCAGCAGTGGATAACAAGAAGGCATCAATCCTTGGTGGTCAGAGATTTGGTATTCCAACAAGGGATATGGCAGGTAATACTGTTATCCAGTTTTACACTGTGGGTACAAAGCTTGAAGTTACACCACACATAAACTCCCTGGAGGAAATCACAATGGAAATTCATGCTGAGGTTAGTGAGCTCGACCGTGCATCTGCGCTCGCAGGTAGACCAATTATTACAACATCTGAAGCAGATACAAGGGTTCTTGTAAAAGATGGTAATACTGTTGTAATCGGTGGTTTTATAAGAAAGAAAGAGACTAAAAATGTGCGTGGTATACCTATTCTGAAAAACATTCCTATTCTTGGTGCCCTTTTCCGTGAAACGACTACTACCTACGAAGATAGGGAATTATTGATATTTATTACGCCGACAATAATAAAGTAGATTTAAATTAATAATCCCCAAATATTGTAAAACCCCGAAGTATAAGTCAATATACTTCGGGGTTTATTAAACTATAATGAAAATCTCAACTGGATTATTCAAAGGGAGAATCCTTAAGGTGCCAAAGAAGGGGGTTAGACCCACAAAAGGAATCGTGAGGTCCGCAATATTCAATATCTTAGGAGAACATATAAAGAATGCATGGGTCATTGATATATTTGCAGGGAGTGGGGCATTGGGAATTGAGGCATTATCATGCGGAGCAAAATTCTGCGTGTTTGTGGAAAGAGAACCAATGATACTTTTAAAGAATATAAAAGAACTTGGATTACAAAAAAAGGCGAAGATAATTAAACAGGATTTTAGACCGGGATTGAAGAGAATAAAAAGTATGAAATTTGATATTGCTTTTATTGACCCGCCTTACAAAAAATCCTATGCGAATGAAGCATTGAGATTATTATATTTTTATAATCTCCTTAATGAAAATTCCATAGTTGTTGTCGAACACACACATCTTAAACCATTATTAATACCCGAAGTGTATGAAATTATAAAAGAAAAAAAATACGGTAATACAAGCGTCACTTTTCTGCAATTAAAAAGGAGTGAAAGATGAAAAAGGCTGTTTATGCAGGAACATTTGATCCAATAACTTATGGCCATATTGATGTTATTAATCGGGCAACTAAAATTTTTGAAAAAATAATAATTGGCGTAAGTAACCGTCCCAAAAAAACTCTTTTTACACTTGGTGAAAGAATTGCGATGATTGAAGAAATATTCAAAAATAATCCTAGAATAGAAGTGATAGGCTTTTCTTCTTTGCTTGTTGAATTTGTAAAATCAGTTTCTGCAAAGACTATTATCCGCGGCATTAGGGCAGTTTCCGATTTTGATTATGAATTCCAGCTTGCCCTGATGAATAGGAAATTAGACCCCGAAATTGATACACTCTTTATGATGCCTTCGGAGAATTATATTTTTATCAGTTCATCCTTGGTTAAAGAGATTGCCTCTATGGGAGGAGATGTTGCTAAACTCGTTCCGCCGGTTGTGAAAAAAAATTTACTAAGAAAATTTAAAATTAAACCCTAATGCTACGTTCAACAAACATATGCCTTTTGATCTTTTGAGTAGTAGTTTTGGGAAACTCATCTTCGCGAATCTCAAATTTTGTTATTCTTTTATAAGCAGGTAATTCTTCATTTATCTTTTTTATTTCATCCCTTATCAGTCTTTCAATATCCGAAAATTGCAAAGTTATGTTTTGCGAAATACCATATTCTTCCAGTAATTCGTAATCAGGATATATCAATGCACATACCTCTTCTTTTTTTGTATCTGGATCAATTCTCGGAACTATCAGAACTTCCTTTACCCATCTGCTCGTTAACAGTTTCTCTTCCAGTTCCTCGGGAATTATATTTTTTCCAGTTGCGGTCACAATTAAACTTTTCTTTCTGCCGGTTATGTAGATATATCCATCTTTATCAATAAAACCAAGATCGCCGGTATGGAGCCAACCATCTTTTAATACTTCATCAGTTGCTTCTTTATTATTGTAATAACCGAGCATTACATTTGGACCCCGTACAATGATTTCACCAATTCCATTTTCATCAGGTTCTACTACCTTCACCTCAATTCCCGGTAACGGCTTGCCTACGGAGTTATTTTTAGGGCGTGCCGGTGGATTTACAGAGATAACCGGCGCTGCCTCAGTTAAACCATAACCCTGTAATATTGGAATACCGAGCGTTTCAAGCCCGTGGGCGACTTTTGATGAAAGTGCTGCACCCCCTGAGATTGCAAGTCGCAAATTTTCTAAACCCATCTCTTTTCTAACTCTGCTGAAAAGTGGTTTACGCAAAAATTTAAATATTGAACCAACACCAGTTATAGTTGTAAATAATAATTTTGTTGGAATTGAAGCACCCGCGACCTTCCTATGGACTCCAGCAAGAAATTTCTCAAACAAGAGAGGGACGGCGATTAAACAGGTTACCCTTGCCTCTTTGAATGTTGCAATCAGCTCATTTGGTTTAAGACTTGGCGGATAATATATTGATACTCCGCGCAGCAGCGGGTACAAGAATCCACAAGTTGCCTCAAATGTGTGATGCATCGGGATTATTGAGACAAAACTATCAGTATGATAAACAGGAATGGTTTTTTCTATTGATTGTAGATTGGCAATGATGTTGTTATGGCTTAGCATTACAGCCTTTGCCAGGCCAGTGGTGCCAGAAGTAAAGATTAAAACAGCGAGAGATTCGGGATTGATATCAACCCTTTTTTCGTGGTCCGCCAAAGGCAACTTTTTGATTTCTTTTGTATTTATAAGGTATTTAAAATTTTTCAATTCACCTTTAATAGATTCCAGTTTATAAATTTGATTATTAGAACATAAAACACCTCTTGCTGCACTCTCCCTTAGAATATGGAGAATTTCTGCTTCAGTAAGCATTACATCAATAGGCACACAGACAAGCCCTGCCCTTACTATTCCCAAATAACTAATTGCCCATTCTGGACTATTCTCGCCTAAAACCCCGAATCGCTCCCCTGGTTTCAAACCAAGTTCATAAAGATATTTTTTAACTGCCAGGGCTCTTTCCTTTAACTGTGCATAAGTATAGATGGTGGAACCTTTTTTTAGGGCAATTTTATCGGGAAATTTTTCTACCGAATTTTCAAAAATTTCACCGATCGTTTTCAATCTTACCTCCCAAAATTGTAATGTTGTCCTTTGCTTTTTTTATCAAAATTGGTACCAATTCATCTGCGGTGTATTTTTCACGCAATATAAAAAATTCTATAAGCATTGGTAGATTTACACCGCACAAAATTTTCAGATTTTTATTGGTTTTTAATAAATTCAAACAAGATATTGCACAACTCCCGCCAGGAAGATCAACAAAGATTATCACCTCTTCTTTTTTATCCAAATTGATTGATTCTTCAAGTATCTTAGAAAGTGATTCGCAGGATTGATTTTCATTTGAAATAATCTTAACATTCTCCTGTTTACCTAAGATTTTTTCAACCGTATTTAAGAGTGCCTGGGCAAAATCTCCGTGTCCGACAATAATTCCTTTTAGCATTTCAATTCTCTTTAAGTAATATACTCAAAATTATGTTTTATTCAATGTCTTCATCAAAATAGACACTAGGGACTTCTTTTTTCAAAAGAACCCTTTTAAGTTCTTCGTTATACTCTTTGGCAACGTTTATCCCCCTTAATTCTAATAAGTAATTCATTGCCACAACTTCAGTGATGACTGATATATTCTTGCCTGGAGTCAACGGTAATTTAATATAGGGTATCTTTACTCCGAGAATACTCTTCGTCCGCCTTGAGAGTCCTAACCTTTCATATTTACCTTTTGTTTCTTTCCAGTAAACGAGTTCAATTATTATTTCTATACGTTTGCGTAAACGGACAGCCTTTACACCAAAGATTCGGAAGATGTCAACAATACCAACGCCCCGTATCTCCAAGTGGTGTTTAAGTTTATCACTCTTTTCCGCACCGGTTCCAATCAACATTTCACCACGGCGGACAATCTTTACCAAATCGTCAGCCACAAGTCGGTGCCCCCTTTCCACCAGATCAAGGGCACATTCGCTTTTTCCAATGCCTGGTTTACCTAAAAATAAAACACCTACTCCATATATATCCATCAATGTTCCATG
>JBDRWA010000046.1:0-14777 GCA_039802145.1 Caldifarciminota bacterium
CCTATGATTTTATGATGAGGGTATATACAGATTATATGCCCGGGTACTTTGAAAATCAGAAACCTGCTGGAGAAGAATTTGTTCTCTATAAGCCCTTTCCAAATCCATTTACGAATAAAGTCAACATAACATTCAATCTCCCGACGCAAAAAGAGATTAAATTGAATATCTATGATGCATCCGGACGCCTGATGCAAACATTGGTAAATGGAAAATTGGAAAAGGGAAGGCATTTAATCCAGTGGAATGGCAGGGATGCCGAAGATAGAATCTTGAGCTCAGGAGTCTATTTCTTAAAGGTGGATTACGAAAAGGAAACTTTTACCGAAAAGATACTTCTGATAAGATAGTTTGTAATTTAATCCCCCTTTGAAAAGTATAAACATAATAGCTATTTACCACTTCTCAAAGGGGGATATTAGCAAAAGTTGTAAAGAAGGAGCGTAAAATGAAACAAAATAAATTTATTTTAACTAATTTGTTTTTGTTTTTTTTAGCATATCCTATCTATGGGCAATATCTCAAAGAAACCGGGATAACGCAAAAATTATTAATAGAATTACAAAATTCCCTTACATTAAACACCGCTGATACTGCGCTGATAAATGCCCTCACCAATAATGACTTGCATGAATTGGCTTTAAATAGAGAATTTATAAAAAGACACAACAATCTATTCACCCATAAAATTGAGACAAAAGGTATTACCGACCAGAAGAATACTGGAAGATGCTGGCTATTTGCAGGTCTGAATGTCCTAAGACCACAAGTTATAAAAAAGTATAGTCTTAAAAATTTTGAATTTTCCCAGTCTTACCTCGCATTTTACGATAAGTTAGAAAAGGCCAACTTTGTCCTTGAATTTGTGATTCAGACAAGAGATCGCGATTTAATGGACAGAGAATTGGTAGAAATCATTGATGATTGTGTCCAGGATGGCGGCTACTGGCAGTGGTTTGTAGCACTCGTTGATAAATATGGTTTGGTTCCCAAAGAAATTTTTCCCGAAACCCATCAGACGAGTAATACCTGGCTTATGAACCGGCTTATCAATGAACAGGTTCTTGCGGGCGCAAATGTTCTACGCAAGATGGCAAAAGGTGGTTCAGATGAAACTGAAATGCGGGTGGCAAAATTGAGGATACTAAAAAATGTTTACAAAATCCTTGTAATGAATTATACCAAGCCGCCTGAAGACTTTGTCTGGCGCTATGAAGATAAAGATGGAAAGATAATTGAAACAAAAAAATTTACTCCCCTTGAGTTTTATAAAGAAGCCATCGGCAGTTCATTAAAAGATTATGTATCTTTAATACATTATCCAGGAAGGGAGTATAATAGACTTTATGAATTTGACAATTGCCGAAATGTTTTTGACTACCCCAACCCACGCAGTGCTAATGTAGATATTGAATTGATTAAAGATTTAATAAAAAAATCAATTATCAGTAATGAACCGGTTTGGATCGGCTGTGATATAGGAAAAGGGAGTGATAGAGAAAAGGGAATCTTGAGTTCCCAAATTTTCAATTATGATGCGATATTTAAACCAGAATTTAAAATGGATAAAGAAACAAGAATATTCTACAGATATAGTGCTTCAAACCACGCAATGGTCATACAGGGAATAGATATCAAGGATGGCAAACCGATAAAATACCTGGTGGAAAATAGCCATGGCAGTGATGAAGGAGAACAGGGTTTTTATACAATGTATAATGACTGGTTTGATGATTATTTATATGAGGCAATAATAAATAATAAATATCTACCCCAAGAAATCAAAGAAATTTTTAAACAGGACCCAATCCACCTGCCTTTATGGGACCCTATGACAGAATTATTGAAGGTTGAATAAATTTATAAATGAAAATCCAATCCCTTTTGCTCCAGAGATTTCCCAGGGATATATGGACACTATTTGCTACAAGTGTCATCAGTTCTGTTGGATTTTCAATTACAATGCCCTATATGAGCCTCTATCTGAATAATGTTTTGAATATCTCAATGACTATCGTCGGCATAATCTTAATGACAGCCCAGGTGATCGGTGCAACCGTCGGACTTTATGGGGGCGAGATAAGCGATAAATTCGGCAGGAAATTTATTATGATTCGTTCATTATCCGGAAGGTGCATATTATTCACCTTAATTGGCATAATAATAATACGCTGGCATAATATTTATGTAATATTTCTTTTCCTCATTCTAAATTCTATACTCTTTTCATTCTATATCCCCGCATCCCAGGCATATATTGCTGATTTGACTGAGGAGAACGAGCGCTTAAAAGCATACGGTTTACTCCGCATGGCAGGAAATCTGGGTTGGGCACTTGGTCCCGCAGTCGGTGGGCTACTCGCAATGATAGATTATGCATATCTCTTTTTCGTCACTGCACTCTGTATGTTAATTGCCACGATAGTTTTAATCAGATTCTGCAGGGAATCCCTTTCTAATAAAAAGATAGAAGAAAATATCCAATCAATGCAAAATGGTAAAATATCGGTATTCAACATCAGTATGAAAGAGATTTTTTCAGTTATCTATGACGGGAAATTTCTTACTTTCACTTTAATTTCATTCAGCATATTCATTGTCTGGGGACAGCTTGTATCTCCATTATCTATTTATACAGTCAACCGAATTGGCATAACGAAGAGCCAATTGGGCATTTTATTTTCCATAAATGGATTTATGGTCGTTCTCTTCCAGTATTTCATAACCAATTTTATCCCGGAAAGAAAAGAACTTTCTGCATTGTGGATTGGTTCATTGATATATGCTACAGGTTATTTATCCTTAGGTCTTGCACAAGGGTTTTCCTTTCTTATCGTTTCAATGATAATTATAACAATTGCAGAAATGATAATAACCCCATCAAGTCAGAGTTATGCATCAAAGATTGCCCGACCTGAAAATCGCGGTCGGTATCTTGCATTTTATAATCTATCTCAAACCTTTGGCTGGGCTTTTGGACCACTGCTCGGTGGCATTCTTCTTGATACATTCCCAGGACGCTCAATCTTCATCTGGGGTATAATTTTTATCATCGCCATATTTTCCGCAATCGGCTTTATAATTTTCAAAAACAAAAATCCAATAAATTAAAATGTTCCAACGAGTACAGGTAATTGTGAATACTGCGGCTGGTGCAAAATTCTCAGGGAGAATGTTGAAGGAAATTAAGGAATATCTAAAAAAATCTGGCTGTTTCCCGGTTGTAACATCGACTCGTTATAAAAACCATGCAAAGATAATTGCAATGGATGCGGTAAATAATAATTTTGATCTAATAATCAGCGTTGGCGGTGATGGTACAATAAATGAAATCATCAACGGAATGATGGATTGCAAAGATTTGGTAAGAAAACTTCCGGCCCTTGGAATTATCTCTTCAGGGACCGGTGCTGATTTATGTAGAACCTTAAATATTCCTTTTGAATACCAGAAGGGAATTGATATAATTATGAAAGGCAAGTTGATGCCTTTAGATATCGGGGTTGTAAAATTTAAAATTGGTCCTCATTCCTATCAAAGATATTTTGTAAATGTCTTTGATGTAGGGCTCGGTGGTAATGTCGTGAGAATAGCCAACCATATCCCTAAGAACCTCGGTGGCTTTCTAACATTCTTATTATCCAGTTTTGCTGGGCTTCTCACTCACACACCAGTTTTTTTAAAGATTTATGTTGATGATACACTAATAGATAAGGATTACATTACAATAATCGGTGCAGCCAATGGCAAATTTTTCGGAGGCGGAATGCAGATAGCACCGATGGCAGAGATAAACGATGGCTATCTTGAAGTTCTTTATGTAAAGAATACAAATATCTTTAAGTTTATTAAAAATGTTTTAATACCTGTCTATGATGCAAAACATTTGTTATACAAACATCTGTATCATTACCGAGCAAAAAGATTAAAGGTGATTGCAAAAAAAATATTTCTTGCTGATATTGACGGTGAAGAAGAAAAGGCACAGGAAGTGGAAGTTTCAATAATACCTAAACAGATACTGGTCACCATACCGGGGTAGTTGACTTTCACAATATTTTAATTAAAATATTAATGGAGCACATATGAAAAAAACACATATAATAATAATCGTCGTTCTTGTTGTTGCAGTAATTCTTGGATTGATAATTGGACTGAGCTCAAGAGGCGCAGTCTTTGTATCAGGTGGTAATATAGGTGTAATTGAAATTGAAGGTGTAATATCATCTTCAAAAAGGACTGTTCGTGATATAAAGCAATTCACCGAAGACCCATCTATTAAAGGAATACTTGTGCGCGTGGATTCACCTGGTGGTGGTGTCGCTGCTTCACAGGAAATATATGAAGAACTGAAAAAGGCAAAATTGCAAAAAAAGATTGTCGTGTCTATGGGTGCGCTTGCTGCTTCAGGGGGTTATTATGTATCACTGCCTGCCGATTTAATCGTTGCAAATCCAGGAACAATAACCGGTTCAATTGGTGTTATTATGCAATTTCCTATTTTTGAAGAATTAATGAAGAAAATCGGAATAAACTACGAGGTCATTAAGTCAAAAGAACACAAGGATATTGGCTCACCCTTCCGCAAAATGGATGAAAAAGAGAGAAAATTACTCCAGGATGTGGTAACAGATGTTTATGAACAGTTTGTCCAGGCAACCTGTGATGCCCGAAATCTACCAAGAGATAGCGTCCTAAAATTTGCCGATGGCAGGATACTCACTGGAAGCCAGGCAAAAAAATTAGGTCTTGTTGACTCCCTTGGCTCCTTTGAAGATGCAGTAAAGATTCTTGGTGATATACTCGGTATTGAAAAACCAAATCTTATATATCCACCCAAAAGGTTCAGTCTTGTTGAGATGCTGACCGAACCAATGGAAAAAGTTATAATACCAAAATTACTCTATCTGTGGCAATAAAAAAAAGCTTAATTTTTACAATTCCATTCATCTTTTTTTTAATATGCTCAAAAAATGACTTCAATCCAAAGCTCGTTGATTATCTAAAAGGTGAGCGAGAACTGAGAAAGAATGTTTCCCAAAATCAAGGACTGGATGACTCATTAATTGTTCTACAAAAAAGGTTGGGCATTGATATAAAAAAAGAATTAAAGAAACTTGAAGAGAAACCAGAATTATGGATTAAAGTGTTAAAGGCAATTGATGGTGAAAAATAGTAAAATCTACGGCGTTATTGAAGGATTTTATGGAAGACCATATTCATTTTATGAACGTTGCGATTTGATAAAATTTCTTTCCTACCTTAAATTGAATACGTATGTCTATGCTCCTAAGTCAGACCCCTACCACAGGAATGAATATTATAAACTGTATCCCGTAAATCAACTAAAGGAATTTGAAAAACTTATAGATTTATCTGAAGAATACAATATTGAATTCAATTATGCCCTATCACCAGGGGCAGAACCAGACCTCAAGTTGATTATTCAAAAGATAAGATCAATGATGGAACTTGGAATAAAAAACTTCAGTATATTATACGATGACATTAAGATAAGACTTGACAGAAAATCGGCATTAAAGCAGGTTGAGAGTGCAAATAGAGTATATGAGTTATTAAGGACAAAACTCTCAAATTTACAGTTTTTTCTCTGCCCTACCCAGTACCGTGGGTTTGAAAAGACTGAATATATTTTGACGATTGCTGAAGAGTTACACAAAGATATAAAAATATTCTGGACCGGAAAAAATGTGATTTCACGCAAGATAACAGCAAAGGATATTGACCTCGTTACCGAAATCCTGGGCAGGCCACCTTTGATATGGGACAATATCTTTGCCAATGATTACATCCCCGGTGTTATCCTGAAATTCCCTTATCATAATCGTGAGCCCGAGATAGTTAAAAAAGTAAGCGGAATCTTACTTAACCCAATGAATCAATATCTCAAATCAAAACCCTTAATACATACTGCGGCGGAATTTTTCAAAGACCCTTATAACTACGACCCCGGAAGATTTTGGAAAAAAGGATTTTCTATTCACGCTTGACTTTTACTATAGGATATATATAATATATTAATGATACTACAAGCCCTCGAATTTGAAGGATTCCGCAATCTTAATGATGGGACGATCTCATTTTGTGATGGAATGAATATATTTACCGGTGATAATGGCGCAGGAAAAACTAACCTCCTTGAGGCAATATTCTTCTCTGCTTATGGAACTTCTTTCCGGACCAATGAGGATAAAAATATGATAAAGTTTGACAACTCCTATATGAGAGTAACGGGTATTTCTAATGGCATTTATGGGAGCGTATTTTACAATGGCACAAAAAAATTTACCCTCAATGGGATTGAAAAGAATCGCCAGAACGAATATGTGGGCTGGCTGCCTGTGGTGGTTATGTCCTCAAATGACATCTGGATGGTCCGCGGGGCACCGGCAAAAAGAAGAAATTTTATAGACTGGTTATTGATCAAACTCCATCCAGTTTATGGAATGAATCTAAATGAGTATAAAAAAATCCTGCGTCAGCGCAATCTGCTATTACAGCAAAAAACAATTGATTATGTACTCCTTGAAGTATTTAATGAACAATTTGTTCATTGGGCAAATTTGATCTACGATGAACGCAAAAAAATTATCCCTACCCTAAAAGAAAAGATTGAGTTAAGAGGCAAGGATATGGCTCTGGGAAATCTTTCTTTTGAATATTTAAGCTCCTGTCCTGATATGAAATTGACCATTAATGGATTAAAAAATATAGCATCAGAAGAGTTTAAGAAATCAGAAACGACCATTGGTCCCCACCGTGATGATTTTATAATTAAATTAAATGGCTATCAGGCGAAAAATTTTGCCTCGGAGGGCGAATGCAGGTTGCTCGCATTGCTCTTAAAACTTGTTGAAGCAGAAATCATCAGACAAATAATCAACCAGGAACCAATATATCTCCTTGACGAGGTATTACTTGAACTCGACCGAATTCATCAAGAATATTTTCTAAAAATGATTGGTGGACAGATTTTCTATGCAACAGTGCATTGTTTTGCCAGCATTGATTTCCATAATAAAAAGAAATTTGTATTAAAGCGAGGCAACATTGCGTTATCCTGAAAGAATAGATAAAATATTGCCCCGGGTACTAAAGGAACTAAATTTAGACACGCGTCTTAAGGAAGTTGAAATAACTAAACACTGGACGGATGTGGTTGGCAAAAAAATCTCCCAGCATGCAAGGGCAATTAACATTAATAATGGAAATCTGTATGTCATTGTAGATAATCCTATCTGGCAGGCACAACTTTTCCTTTTGAAAAATAAAATTTTAAAGAAATTCAACAAATTGGACGCAAATTTGAAAGATATTAAATTTATTATAGCAAAGGGAGATTCTTTTAAGGAGTAGTTATGGAAGATGATAAAATAAATAAGGCTGAAGAACGATATGATGCTACTAAGATTCAGATATTAAAGGGTCTTGAGGCAGTTCGGCGCAGACCGGCAATGTATATCGGTGATGTGGGTGTCAGAGGTCTGCATCACCTTATCTTTGAAGTGGTTGATAATAGTGTAGATGAGGCACTTGCCGGACATTGTGACCATATCAGGGTGACGATTGACAAAGACATTGTTGAAGTTGAAGATAATGGCAGGGGTATTCCCACAGATATCCATCCCACCCAAAAGAAATCGGCACTTGAAGTAGTTATGACCATGCTCCACGCCGGGGGAAAATTTGATGATAAAGTCTACCGGATAAGTGGCGGTCTGCACGGTGTCGGTGTATCAGCTGTGAACGCCCTCTGCGAATTCCTTGAGGTAGAGGTATACAGGAATGACAAGATCTATTTCCAGAGATATAAAAGAGGTGAACCAGAAGAACCAGTAAAAGTGATCGGTAAGACAAAGAAAAGAGGTACAAAAGTAAGATTCAAACCCGATAAAGATATATTCCGCAAAGTTGAATTCAGCAAAGAAATCGTTGCCCAACGTTTAAGAGAAATTGCATTCTTAAATAAAGGTTTAAAGATTGACTTTGAAGACCTTAAGTCCGGAACAAAAGAGAGGTTTTTTTCTACCGAGGGTGTACTTGATTTAGTAAAATTTCTGGATTCAGGAAGACAGCGACTCCATAAACCATTTTATGTGCACGATACTCAGAACGATATTGAGATTGAAATCGCAATGGAATACAATGATTCATACCTGGAAAATATATTCACCTTTGCCAATACAATAAATACACATGAAGGGGGCACCCATCTGATTGGTTTTAAATCCGCATTAACAAGAACCTTAAATGAATATGCAAGAAAACATAATCAACTGAAAGAGGACCTTGCCTTTACCGGTGAGGATACCCGCGAAGGATTGACCGCCGTAGTATCAATAAAGATAAAGGAACCACAGTTTGAAGGACAGACCAAGACAAAATTAGGTAATCCAGAGGCAAAAGGCGCGGTTGAATCTTTAATGAATGAAAAATTTTATGCCTTTCTTGAAGAAAACCCAAGAATAGCAAATGTAATCATTAATAAGGTCTTAACGGCAGCAAAGTCTCGTGAGGCTGCAAGGAAGGCACGGGAGTTAACCCGTAGGAAATCCTTGATAGATAGTGAATTTTTGCCCGGCAAACTTGCCGATTGTTCTTCTGAAAATCCAGATGAGAGTGAGATTTTCGTCGTTGAAGGTGATTCCGCTGGCGGTAGTGCAAAACAAGGAAGGGATAGAAGATTCCAGGCAATACTGCCATTGCGGGGAAAAATTCTTAATGTGGAAAAGAGCGGTCTGACTAAAATTCTGAGTAACGAAGAGATAAGGACATTAATTTCGGCACTTGGCTGTGGCATCGGAGAAGATGATTTTGATATCTCAAAATTGCGCTATAAAAAGATTGTGATTATGACTGATGCTGATGTGGATGGTGCACATATTAGAACCCTGCTTTTAACATTCTTTTTCAGATTTATGAAGGAATTGATAGATGCAGGTGTAATTTACATTGCCCAACCCCCATTATATCGCATCCGCCATGATAAAAAAGAGGAGTATCTATACTCTGATGAGGAACTCCAAAAATTTTTGAAAAAACATCCCGGAGAAAAATATGATATTCAGCGTTACAAGGGTCTTGGCGAAATGAACCCTGAACAGTTATGGAAGACAACTATGGACCCGGAAAGAAGAATTTTAAAGAGGGTAACGATGGAGGATGCGGCTGAGGCAGATAGATTGTTCTCAATTCTGATGGGCGATGAAGTAGAGCCAAGAAGAAAATTTATTGAAGAAAATGCAAAATTTGTTGAAAACCTGGATATCTAAGGAGGTTTGATGAATCATTTACAGAATTTAAAAGAATTAACTGAGGCATTTGGTATCTCTGGATATGAAGATGATGTCATAAAATTACTCACGGAAAAATTCCAAAAACACGCAAAAATTTTAAGAGACCGCATTGGCAGTTTAATTGGGCAGAGACGCGGGACAAATGATACACCAAAAATAATGTTTGCAGCACATATGGATGAAATTGGTTTTATGGTAAAAGAAATTACAAAGGATGGCTTTATAAAATTTCTCCCGATAGGTGGCTGGTGGGATGGAACTCTCCCCGGTATGAGGGTAATGATAAAGAATAGGAAAGGCGAATTAATTCCCGGCGTAATTGGTTTGAAACCAATTCACGAATTATCTCCTGAAGAGAGAAAAAAATTACCAGAGATTGAAAATATGTATATAGATGTCGGCGCAACAAAGAATTTTCAGATTTCCGAAAAATTGGGAATAAAGCCCGGGGACCCGATTATGCCGGTAGGGCCATTTTCACAAATGGCGAATACTGACCTCTTACTCGCTAAGGCATGGGATGACCGTGTTGGCTGCGCATTACTTATTGATATACTTGAGGAGATCGCTGCAGTTGAACATCCCAATACTGTATATCTTGTAGGAACAGTTCAAGAAGAAGTTGGACTACGGGGTGCAAAGACATCGGCTTCTTTAATCCAGCCAGATGTCGCTTTTGCCATTGATGTTAGTATATGTCGTGACAGCCCTGGCTATGATGCCGAGAGTGTAGAAAGACTTGGTGCTGGTGTAGCAATTCTAATCTATGACCGCACAATGATACCCCACAGAAATTTAAGGGATTTTGTAATAGAACTAGCTGAAACAAATAACATTCCTTATCATCTCACCTCAATCAAAGGTGGTTATGATACAGGTGCCATACACTTGACCAATTTTGGTGTCCCGAGTCTTGCATTGGGAATCCCTACAAGATATGTCCATTCTACCTCAAGTATAATCTCCTATGAAGACTATGAAAATTTGTTGAAATTATCAGTACTGATAGTAAAAAATCTAAACCGTGAGGTAATGGAGCAAATTTTAAAATAGGAGGTACAATGCCTAAACGAATTATAAAACCAGGAGCAATCTACTACATCTGGACAACAACAAAAGACTGTATTGAAATTTTCAATGACCCTCATTGGGCGCGATTTCTATTATTGTCCATCGGCTATCATCGCTATATGTTAAATTACAAGATATTCGGCTATCTAATAATGCCCGAGTCATTCTATATTATAATCCAGCCTGGTAAGATGTTTAGTGTCTCAAAAATAATGAAGCTGATTAAAGGAAATTTTGCGAGGAAGTACAATGAAGTAAAAAAACGTGAAGGTACAGTATGGTCCCAGAGTTTTGATGCAGAACTTGTTGAGAATATTGCACAGCTAAAAGAACACCTTGATTACATTCATAAGCAGCCAGTAAACCGTGGACTTGCAAAAGACCCTGGCGAATATGAATTTTCAAGTTATAACAATTATTCCCGAGCACGCCGGACTACTGTACAACTTGTGATAGATGCATTACCAGAAGACTTTAAATAGATTATAGCAAACAATTGACACAAAATTCTTTTTAATTATAATCATCTATGCTTTCGCGAGTTTTATCCTGTGCCACTTTCGGAATTGAAGGATATTTAGTAAATGTTGAAGTAGATCTATCCGGCGGTTTGCCAGCCTTTACTACAGTTGGACTTCCAGATAATGCAGTAAAGGAATCAAAAGACCGGGTGTATGCGGCAATAAAAAATGCTGGATTCCGTTTTCCCGGGAAAAGAATCACCGTAAATTTAGCACCTGCTGATATTAAAAAAGAAGGTTCAAGTTTTGATTTACCAATTGCCATAGGTATTCTTGCAGCATCACAAACTGTTCGCACAGGTAGCCTTGAACGGTATGCAATTCTTGGCGAATTATCACTTGATGGTTCTTTAAGACCGATAAAAGGTGCAATATCAATCTCACTTGCTGCCCGGGCAAACAAACTTGATGGTTTGATTCTGCCATCAGTAAATGCAAAAGAGGCAGCAATAGTTGAAGGAATAAATGTATATGGATTTGATAATCTAATTGAAGTAGTAGCATTTTTGAATGGCGAACTACAGGTAAATCCGGTAAATGTTGATAGAGATGAAATATTTAAATCAGTTTCAAAATATCCTATTGATTTTGCCGAAGTAAAAGGACAATATCATGCAAAGAGGGCATTGGAAATTGCTGCGGCTGGTGGTCATAATATATTGATGATCGGACCACCTGGCACAGGAAAAACGATGCTCGCGCGCCGCCTCGTTACAATACTACCACCAATGACTTTGCAGGAAGCACTTGAAACAACAAAGATCCATTCTGTCGCCGGAATCCTTCCCCCGAATGAATCCTTAATTGGCACAAGGCCATTCCGCTCACCCCACCACACAATCTCTGATGCGGGAATAATCGGTGGTGGTCACATCCCCAAACCGGGCGAAGTCTCACTGGCACATAACGGCGTACTATTCCTTGATGAATTACCCGAATTTCATAAAAACGTCCTTGAAGTTTTGCGCCAGCCCCTTGAGGATGGTTCGGTTACTATCGGCAGGGCGAAAGTTACCCTAACTTATCCTGCCCGTTTTATGCTTGCGGCGGCAATGAACCCCTGTCCCTGCGGTTATTTTACCGACCCATATCATGAATGCCGATGCACACCAATTCAAATCCAGCATTATCGGGCAAAGATCTCAGGACCTCTCCTTGACCGCATTGATATCCATATTGAAGTTCCCGGGCTTAAATACGATGAACTAAAATCAGCCCAGCCCGGAGAATCATCCGAAGAGATAAAGAAAAGGGTAACAAAGGCAAGGGAAATCCAGTTGAGTAGGTTTAAAGAGGCGAAACGAAAGATATTCTGCAATGCCCATATGGAAACAAAGGACATAAGGAAATACTGTCCCATAGACGATGAATCGCAAAATCTCCTTAAAACCGCAATAGAAAAATTTGGGCTTTCTGCCCGTGCCTATGACAAAATATTAAAGGTCGCAAGAACGATAGCTGACCTGGAATCAAGTGATAGTATAAAAGTTCAACATATTGCTGAAGCAATACAATACCGAAGTCTTGATAAAGATGTCTGGCAAAAATTATAAACTAACATTTAAAAAATTGGCAAAACAAATAATAGGACTTAATGAAGATGTTGTGCTCCTTGATGGCACAAAAAGAAGATATATAAATTTTGACAATGCCGCGAGCACACCCGCACTCATGCCGGTCCAGAAAAAAATCGGCGAATTTTTAAAATGGTATTCCAATGTCCATCGCGGGACTGGATTCAAATCACAGCTCTCTTCCTGGGTCTTTGAAGAAGCAAGAAATATAATTGCAGATTTTGTCAAGGCGGATGAATATTGCTGTGTGATATTCTGTAAAAATACAACCGAGGCAATAAATAAACTTTCCAGCAGATTCCATTGCCCTGCCTTGGATAAGGAAAAGCCAATCGTCCTTACCACAATTATGGAGCACCACTCAAACGAATTACCCTGGAGAAAGGTTGCTCAGGTCATCCATGTTGAACTAAATCCGGATGGGACAATAAACAAGAATGATTTTTATGAAAAATTAAAAAAATATGCTGGTAGAATACAACTCGTTGCTATCAGCGGTGCATCAAATGTTACTGGCTATATAAATCCAATCTATGAATTTGCCCGCAGGACCCATGAAGTCGGTGCCCAGATTGCAGTTGATGCTGCACAACTTGCACCCCATAGACCAATTGATATGAGACCCAAAAACGACCCTGAACATATTGATTATCTTTCATTCTCTGCCCATAAGATGTATGCACCTTATGGAATAGGGGTTCTGGTTGGTGATAAATCGGCGTTCCTTTACGGTACCCCTGATGATGTCGGTGGTGGCACTGCAGATATTGTAGATTTAGAAAGTGCCTACTGGAAGGATTTGCCTGAAAGAGAAGAGGCCGGGACCCCTGATATAATCGGCGTCGTTGCCCTTGCCGAAGTAATCAAATTAATTCAAAAAGTAGGATTTGACGAAATCATTAAGCATGAAACTAAACTAACTGCTTATGCCCTTAAAGAACTGAACAAAATTCCAGAAATAATCATTTATGGTGACCGAGACCCAAAGAATGCCCATAACCGATTAGGCGTCATCTCTTTCAACATCAAAGGAATGCACCATGCACTCGTCTCTGCAATCTTAAGTTATGAAGGTGGCATTGGGGTTCGTAATGGTTGTTTCTGTGCCCATCCCTATGTAAAGTGTTTACTCGGGGTTACACCCGAAGAAGCAAAAAAGATTGAACAGATGATTATAAATCGTGACCGCTCTGAAGTTCCGGGTGCAGTGCGAATAAGTTTTGGAATTTATAATACAAAAGAAGAGATAGATCTCCTAATAGAAATGCTACAAAAAATTATAAAAAGAGAATACCGGGGCAAATATATCTTAGATAGAGAACGGGGTGAATACTATCCTGAAGGGTTTGAATTCAGATTCTCAGAATTCTTTGATTTTGATTAACCTAATTATTTAAAACAACCACCTTTTCTTTCTTAATTAATTTATTTCCATTATAGACCTGGATAAAGTAAATGCCGGGTGTTTCAATATTAATAACTTTTTCCTTCTGCTTCTGGATAATTCTGCCGGATGTATCATAGATCTTTATCAATATCTCTGGAAGGTTTGCGGATATTGAGAAACGACCATTGTTTGGATTTGGGAAGATTGAAACAGTTGAAATGTCTTTCAAGGAAACTTCGCCAACAACTTGGTTCAACGTGTTTAAAAATAGAAAATTACCCCTTGTCTGGTGCCAGTTTGTAACGAGCAAATCAAGATTCTTTGAATATGTATAATCAACCCATATAGTTTCTGGTTGAGTAATGATATTTGCAATTGATACCCAGCCATCAGTATATGAAAAGCAATATTGGTTTCTGTTCAAATCACCACTTGCTCTTCTCACCCTTGTGATATTCTTTATCCATCGTTTATTGAGATAAAAAACACGCTTTGCAGGTGTAACAATATGCGGTTCATTTGTGATTGATACAGGTTGTGTATTATCAACATCACCAAAAATAATATTTTCACAAACAAGTTGATAAGGATTTGATGGACTCCATTGCCAGGATGGAGTCTGGGGAAATGTTCCATTTGTATTTTCAAAGACCTTTACCGATTCCCACCAGCCACCAGCGGCAAGGTCTAAATCATTATCCTGGTCAACATCACCTAATGCAACACAGGAATAATATGTGAGATTCTGGCTTGTCCAGGCAGGGGTAGTTGATAGGTTTGAACCATTGTTTAGGTATAGTTGAACATTGCTCTGACCCCCGAGTTGCCCATTATTGGCACAGACCATATCAAGGTCACCATCATTATCAACATCGCCGAATGCAAGTTTCAAAGTATTCAAGGAATT
>JBDRWA010000047.1:0-14714 GCA_039802145.1 Caldifarciminota bacterium
AGATAAAAAGTCCTTTAATAAGCGAGACCATAGTCTATCCCCCGGGGTTTTTAAATTTTGTTTTAAACTTAAGTTCTATTAAAGAAAGATTTAAAGAAGATGAGTATCTTAATATCGGCAATGGCTTGAAGGTGAATGTTGAATTTGTAAGTGTCAATCCTACCGGACCGATTAATATTGTAAATGGTAGGGCTGCCGCATTCGGTGATTCACTCGTTAGACTCTTGAACTATGCAGGATTTAAGGCAGATGCAGAATATTATATAAATGACTGCGGCAGGCAGATTGACCTGCTTGCTGAAAGTATAAAACAGAGAATGAATCAGATTGAAGGCAAAAGTTTCTCAATACCTGATAATGGGTATCATGGGGAATATCTTATCCCTGTTGCCAGGAGATTCATTGACAAAAATATAACCGATATTGATAGAATAAAGAAAGAGGCAGTGGATTATTTCATCCAACAACATCAATCAATGCTCAAGGAGTTTCGTGTAAATTTTAAAAACTGGATACGTGAATCTGAAATAAGAAACAAAGGTTATATAGAAAAAATTTTAAAAATATTTGATGATAAAGATCTTTTATTTGAACAGGACGGCGCAAAATATTTTAAAACCACTGTATTTAATGACACAAGGGACAGGGTTATAATAACAAAGGACAACCGATATACTTACCTGCTACCTGATATTGCATATCATATGAATAAAATTGAAAGACACTATAAGTTTTTAATAACAATTCTTGGTCCAGACCATTTGGGACAGGTCAACAGCCTATATGCAGGTCTGAAGGCTCTTGACTATCCTGAAAATATCCTTAAAATTATCATTGTTCAGGAAGTTAAGTTGAAGAGAAATGGTGCATACATTTCAATGTCTAAAAGAGCAGGCACTTTCATAACACTTGAAGACCTTCTTAATGAAATTCCGATTGATGTATGTAGATTCTTCTTCCTTATGCGTTCCAGCTCTCAACACCTTGATTTTGACCTTGATCTTGCCCGAAAGGTTTCGGAAGAGAATCCTGTTTATTACGTGCAATATGCCTATGCAAGGATTATGAGCATCATAAGGTTTGCCTGTGAACAAAGTATTGAGGTTTCAGAAAATCCTGATATTGACCTGTTAAAAGAGAAAGAAGAGATTACGCTGATGAAATACGTGTTAAGATTTAATGAAATAGTTGAGGATTCTGTTAAAAATTTAGAGCCCTATATGATGACTTACTATCTTATTGAACTGGCAAGAATATTTCACCATTTTTATCAGAGACATCGTGTTGTAACCAATGATGAAATATTAACAAGAGCAAGATTATTTCTGGTGAAGAAGACTGCTGACACAATTAAGAAAGGAATGGAATTAATTGGCTGTTCCTGTCCGGAGAGGATGTAATGGAGAAATTTCAAATGCCAAATGTCAAATGTCAAAATTTGTATAAGACATTAAGGCAGAAGAAAGTTAATAAGTATCTCAAGTTGGTAAATCAAAATTTAGTTTACAAGGAGGTTAAATGAATCTTGCAAGTCTGCTTTCCAGAGATAGAATAAATCTGGAATTAAAATCAACCAAAAAAGAGGAAGTTCTAAAAGACCTGGTATATATGATCAAAAGCAAAACCGATGCCGAGTTAATTTATTCAACTTTATTAAAAAGAGAAGAGTTGGGTTCAACCGGCATTGGAAAGGGAATAGCAATTCCTCATTGTCGTTCTCTCGCAGTTAGTAAATTGGAGATTGCTGTGGGAAGAACGATTAAACCCATTAATTTTAATGCAATTGATAAAAAGCCTGTTTCGCTTTTCTTTTTAATAATTGCTCCACCTCAGGATCCGGGAAATCAGTATCTTATAACACTCGGAAAGATTGTTCAAATTTCTCGTGAGTTGACAAAAGGTAATCTAATAAATAAACCAAAAACACCAGACGAATTTATTATGCTGATAAATGAACTTGAGAAAAATCTTGCAAAAAAGAGGTAACTATGCCTGAAGAAATAGATATTATGCGTTTGCTTAAAAGGTTGTTTGATCTTGATAATTTAATTGCTGATAAAGAGGCTGACAAAAAAATTGGTTTCAAAATCGATGAAGAAGTGGGCCTGCTGAGTCTTAAAAAAGAAAGGGCAGGCTTGCTAAAAGAAATCCCCAAGGAATATGCTGATACTTATGAACGTATAAAGAAACGCTATACACTGGCGATTGCTGAAGTAAAAAATGGATTCTGCTTTGGTTGTTTCCAACAGTTACCTACAGAAATAATGGTAAGGAGTAACGAAATAGTGACCTGTCCCAATTGTGGCAGAATTCTATTCTGGCGTGAAGAATAGCAAAATTAAGAGAATGTTTAGCTCTGTAAAATAAATCCGAATAAACTATTAATTGAAAACGTATATCATCAATCACTTTTTGCAAGTTTGAAGAAACAATATCTCATTTATATAATCATCTCGCTCTTTTTCATGTTGAATATATTAAACCTCAAAAACCTTACTCTCATTGATTGGGATGAAGGAGTTTATGCGCTCCAGGCAGAATGGCTGGCAAGCAATGGCAATGAAGGGAAGCCATTCAATTTTCAAACCCCTCCCCTGTTTCAAATAACTATTGCCCTTTTTTTCAAATTAATCGGTTACAATGGTTGGGTATTAAATCTCATATCCATCATTTTCTCCTGTCTCACTATTTACATAACTTTTCTCCTTGGCAAAAAAATTTACAATGATACAATTGGGTTAATAAGCGTATTCTTATTTATCTCCAGCGAATATTTTCTCTTTTTCTCTAAGTCGGGGCTAAGCGATGCGACCTTTGCTTTTTTCTTTATATCGGCAATTTATTTTTTTTACAGGAGTTTAGAGGAAAATAGGAAGTTACATTATATTTTGTGTGGATTCTTTACAACCCTTACCTGTTACACAAAGTACACGGGGCCTGTTCTTTTCTTATTTTATCTTTTTGCGCCATTATTTTTGCGAAAAAAAAACAATAAATACCTTATTCTTTACACACTCTTAATTCCGATTTTGATACTTGTTCCCTATTATATCATTTTTTTAAAATTTTTGACGTTAAGCGGAATAAAACAACGTTATGGGAAATTACTCGGATTACATCATCTTAAACATCTGTATTATTTATTTAGATTTGCTCCAATTATTCTTACCCTCTCAATCTTTCACCGAATCAAGGAAAAAAAAGATTATTTTATTCTTTCACTCATAGCAATATTCTTTATTATTTTAGGATTCTATCATCATTATTTCCGTCTATCATATCCTCTTATTCTACTTTTTTTGTTATTTTCAGCCTGCGTGGTTGCACGCTGGAAAAAAATTCGTTATTACATTACCGCTATGCTATTTTTTATGAGTATTATAATAGCTTATGATACTATGCTTTATCACTCACCCATTCCTTCCGCGCTTGGCAAAAAAATAGATTATCTATCAAAATTTTTCAAAATCAATTATATTCTTGCCATAGCTCCACCCAACATTTTATTTTATATCCCAGGGAATATAATGGCAACCGAAAATTCAGTAATAACTTATAAATTTATGCAATTAGATAAGAGAGAAACTATAAGAAAAGATGATAATTTATTTAAAAATGAGAGATATGTCTTAGTTTTGAGTTCAAATATATTTCCTCAAATTGATGAAAAAATATCCAAATTGACTTCTCAAGCTATTATTAAAGACTCATTAGAATTTGTTGACGCCCCTATTTATTATAAAGACCCATTCAATGAATTAGGGACAAAAAGACAAATTTACAAAATCTATGTCTTTGAATTGATAAAGCTTGGCAGCCCAGAATTAGACACGCTCTGGAAATGTGGTTTTTATCCCGGAGTTGTAATTATCAAAAGATAATTACTTTCCTATACAAAATTCTTCAAATATTTTATTAAGTATATCCTCTCTTAAAACACTGCCCGTAAGTTCACCAATAATATCAAGTGCGGTATGCAACTCAAATGCGATTGTTTCAATACTATAGTTTTCACGGACATTTTGTAAACAACAACTGAGCCTTCTTAAGGTATCAATATGACGCTGTCTAATAATCAAACCATTCTCTTTAACGCTCACAGGCAGAAGATGCTCCCTTAAGTGTTTTTTTAACAAATCAATATTTTCTCCTGTTTTTGCAGATAATTTTATCGCATCAGACAATATCTCGCTTTCCTGTAATTTCAGATTCAAATCAATCTTATTTATTATGAAGATTTTGTTTAGATCTCTTGTTAAATTATAAAGAGATGTATCCTGTTCGTTCATTGGTTCAGAAGCATCAAAGACCAGTAACACAAGGTCCGCGTTACGAAGAAGTTCTAAACTTCTTTTAGCCGCGATTTCATCCGGGCCGGTTGCATAATTGAATATTCCTGCGGTATCAATCAACCTTATCAAAATTCCTTCTATTTCAATCTCTTCCTCAATGAAATCCCTCGTAGTTCCAGGGGTTTCGTGAATAATAGCACGTTCATATCCTAAAATTCTATTGAACAGAGTTGATTTTCCTACATTTGGTCTACCAGCAATGACAACCCGATACCCCTTTTTTACTTTAATACCCTGCTCAGAGTTCTTTAATAATTTTTCAATCTCTATATCTATTTTATTGACTTCATTTTTTATGAAATCAAGACCAATCTCTATTTCATCTTCATCAGGAAAGTCTATGCTAACTTCAATCTTTGTGAGCAGACTGACAAGTTTATTCTTTACTTCTTCAAGAAAATTTGATAGATGTCCTTCAAGTTGATAAATGGCAGCTCTGCGCATTACATCACAATGAGCAAAAATTGTATCAAGAACCGCTTCAGCCTGGACCAGGTCAATTTTGTTATTGAGAAATGCGCGCTTGGTAAACTCACCGGGTTGAGCAAGCCTTGCTCCAAGTTGTAATAAAATTTTAATGATTCTGTCAACGATTAATGGATTGCCATGGCAGGAAATCTCCACTACATTTTCACCAGTGTAAGAATAGGGTGCAAAAAATACCGTAGCCAATACCAAATCAATGGTATCTTGAGTAAGTGGATCTCTAATCCTTCCATAATAGATATGCCCGGATTGAAAGATTGAGATTTCCTGTGCAGAAATAAATATTTTCTTTAGGAAATTGACAGCGTCTTCACCACTTATACGAATAACTGCAATACTTGAGTAACCTGTTGGTGTTGCACAGGCAACGATTGTATCATTCACATCTTCACTCTCTCTTCTCTTCCTTATTCTCTCCCGCAGGTGCGATTATTACAGTTCTGTTGTTGCCGCGTCCAATGGTATACAATTTTACACCTTTTAATTCGTTGATTTTATTCATAACAATCCTTTCTTCACGAGGGCTCAATGGATCGAGTGCCATTTCTCTACCAGTTTGCATAACTATTCGTGCTATTGCTTCCGTCTTTTTTCTCAAAAGATTTGCTTTGCGTTGACGATAACTGTTGACATCAACCAAAAGTTTTATATTTGAATAAAACCGTTTAGTAAGTCTTAAGATTATATATTGCAGCGCCCATAAATGCTCTCCATTCTTGCCGATAAGTAGTGCGTCGTTTTTCTTCGTCCTTATGTTTATCATGTATCCCTGTTCATCCTTATTTATTGTAACTCCTACCTTAAACCCCATGTTTGTTAACAAATAATTGGTTAAAATTTGAAGATACTGGCGAGGCTCTTTAATTGTAATCTTGACCTTGGTTTCTGTTTCGCTTTGCGAAAGAACTTCATAGGTTACCTCATCAAGGGTAACCCCCAATGTTTTTATTCCCTGAGCGAGCGCATCATTCAGGTCTTTTCCTGTAGCCTCAATCACTTTCATTGTGCCTCCTCTCTGTTTTAATTTGATAACCACCGGACAATCCGGCGGTATTTTAAAAAAAAATTAACGAAAAACTTTTTTCTTTATCATTAAATTTTCTAAGATTGAAAGAATATTATAAGTAAACCAGTATAGCTGCAATCCTGAAGGGAAGTTGAGAAATACAAATATCATTATTAGCGGCATCATAATTATCATAAATCTTTGTCTGGGGTCAATCGTTGTCATCAATGATTGAATAAGCATTAAAACACCCATTGCCACAGGTAAAATATAGTATGGATCTTTGAGTGATAGATCGGTAATCCAGAGGATAAACGGAGCACACCGGAATTCAATGGCAGTTGATAGGACCTGATAAAGAGCAATAAATATTGGAAATTGAATCAAAAGCGGAAGGCAACCAGAAAAAGGGTTAACTTTATAAACTTTATATAGGTGCATCATCTCTCTGTTCAAAGCCTGTGGGTCATTTTTATACTTATCCTGTATCTTTTTCAATTCAGGCTGGAGCAACTGCATCTGTTGCTGTGAAACAATCATCTGGCGTGATAATGGGAAGAAAATGATTTTAAACAGCAGTGAAAATATAATAATTGCGAACCCATAATTTTTGACAATGGAATAGAAAAGATTTAAAATAAAAATAATAACCCGCTCAATCGGCGCCCAGATACTGCCACTGATTATTTGCTCGTATCCTTCATTATATTGCGCAAGTTCCGAATACTTGGCAGGTAATAATAACACCGAGATCGTAAATGAAGAATCAGCAAAAATATCAAGACCATAACGGTTTGTATTCCCACTCATAGCACAACCGAAATAGGAAACTTTTATATTAGAAAATTCATTTAATTTTGAAAGTCGGTAAAATGCGGCATGATTTAATTTGCTGATGTTGTTAAGTATCAGAATGAAGTATTTCGTTCTTAACGCCGACCATTGCCAATTATTCTTATATATCAAACTATCAGTGATATTCTTAGAAATATTAATAAGTTTTTCACTTTTAACATATACATTAAAGTGTCTAAGGTCATCGGCTTCATTCTTTTTCTCTGTACTTTTCAACCCTGACCTCAGACTGAGTAAATGGTGTATTGTATCGGGATAATTGACTCTAAGTGTAAAGCCATAATCTTCGTCAAAATAATAAACCTTTGTAAATCTTTTATTGTTTATGTATTTAAAAAAAACAAGAGAATCTGAATCTATGAAATATTCAAAATTTATGATGGTATCTGATATTTTTGTCAGAAACAAAGGACTCTTTTCAGGCACGATATCAGCATTATATTTTTTTAAGTAAAGACTTTTAATTCCTCCGCCATTGGTTAAAAACACCATACGTAAAAAGTTCTGCTCAATTGCAATTGTATCACCTGTGATACTCTTTGCCTCAGTTCTGACAGATTGAATCTTGGTGGAGTCGGGTAACTTTACCTTAACTTTATCTGAAGTTTTTTCAACACGTGGGGTGGCAATCAAACTCCAGATCAAGAGGACTATTATAATAAGTAAAAATGCAGTTAGAATGCGCTTCTGGTCATTATCCATTTCTGCCTACCTTTTCAATTGTAGGAACAGGGTCATAACCCCCGCGGCAAAATGGATTACACCTCAGTATGCGAGATATGCCCATAAGACCACCTTTGAAAATTCCAAATCGGGTTATGGCTTCAATTGTATAATGTGAACAGGAAGGAGTAAATCTACAGGTATCAGGTAATATTACTCCTATGGTGTTTTGATAAAATTGGATTAAAAGTAAACAAAATTTGATTCCCAATGAGTTCTGCTTGATGCCTGATTTACTGTTCATAATCTCGCTCCTCTTTAAATGCCTTAAAGACATTAATAACCTGCTTGGCATCAAGCAAGGATTGTGCATAAAATATAACCTTCAACCCCATAAATATCTCCTTATGGATCCGATATGCCTCCCTTAAAATTCTTTTAACCCGGTTCCGTTTTACCGCGCTCTTTATATTCCCGGAGGCAAAGAAACCAGCCTTAGTTTCGGTATCAGGTTTATAAATTATAACTAAATTTTTAAGACTAAATCGCTCGCCATTTGAAAATAAATCCTTGATTTCTTTTTTATTACGAATAATCTCATTTTTCTTTAGACCAAACCGGCAACCTTTTTTATATGACTCACGGTCTAAACGACCAGACGTTTGCGCCCCTTTTTTCTTCTTCGGCTCAATACCTTTCTTCCAGATTTAGTTTTCATTCTTGCCCTAAAACCGTGGGTCTTTTTTCTTTTTCTTCTGCTCGGCTGATAGGTCCGCTTCATAAAATTAATTATATGCAATTTAGTGAAAAAGTCAAGATTACTTTTCTGGAAAATTCACTTTTACTTAAATTATTTTATTGAAAAGAAAGTATTACATTAAAACTCACTTTCCAGCCTATGTATATGCACCTTCAATTTGCCGTAAATATTCTGGTTATTTTACACATATATATGCTCCTCCTCTCATTATATTTGGCTATTTTTAGAATGATTAAAAGTATATAAAAATTACTCTTAAATAATTACTTAATTTTATAATTATATAATTATAAAAATATCAAATAAAAATGGGAGGCTGTTCTGTGATAAAACTTACCAGTTATTAATGTAAAGAACAATAATATAAAAAATTAGGGGTAGACAATGCCCATATCTTTAAAATGTAATTCAATACGGTCAAGGGTATAATCAAGGTCTGCTCTGGAATGCTCTATTGAAAGCACCATTCTGACCCGCTCTTTATTCGTGCTTGTAATTATTCCATCATCAAAAAGCCTTTTTGAAAATGCTTCTGCTTCCTGGTTGTTGTTTAATATCACAACAACAACAGGGGTCTCACTTATCGTCTTCAGCCCAATCTGTTTTAATCGATTTATAAAAAATCTGCTATTTGTCCATAACTTTGAAAAGGATTGCCGATTCTTCGCTTCATTTTTCAACATCTCAATGCCTGCAAGATTGACTGCAAGCATAAATTTAGGCACAGGCATATAAACACCGTTTGTATTTTCATTGATTTTATTAATTAAATATTTTTTTGCTCCGATATATGCACCGTATCCTCCGATATAACGATTGAAGCTGCCGATTTCAATATTCACATCTTCATAAAGATTGTACAAATCAACAACTCCTCTTCCATCTCTACCAAGTAATCCAAAGGAATTGAGTTCATTTACAATTATCATAGCTTGATTTTCTTTTGCAATTTTTATAAGATCATTGATGGGACCAGAGCAACCGATCCATTCGTACAAACCTTCTATTACAATCACTTTTTCAGAACGTAAACTTAACAATTTAGAAAATTGCTCTAAATTCTGGTGATTGTAAAATTCTACATTTCTATACTGGAGCACAGAGTATATAATAGGGGATGTTTCGTAATCAATATAAAAAAATGTTTTTGAACTAAATATTGAAAATAAGGCATAAGTTGCCGAAATTTCATCAGAAAATACAATAATTGAATCCAATTTCTTAAATTCAGCCATGGTGTTTTTTAGTTCCTCCATATAATCATTAGGATTTCTAACGTCCGCTACATTACGATTATCAATGTTCAACCTTGCTGTTTCATTTAAATATTCATCATTTCGTCGATTAAAACAATCAATAAGGCTGAAATTTAAGTATTTCTTATTATTGTGTACAAACACTGGTTCGGAAGGTAAAAATACCGGAGTTTTCTCCTGCTCAACGAATAGATTTACCTGATATGGCTTCATACTGCATTCCTGCCACAGCACTTTTTATATTTCTTCCCACTACCACAGGGGCAGGGGTCATTCCTACCTACCTTAGCGGATTTCACAACCGTTGATGTTTTGACACCCCCCGACATTCTCTCAATCTTTCCTTCTACTGACGGTTTATATTCTTGTGTAACCACTGGCTTTCTCTGTACTGGTCGCGGGCTTGCCCTGAATACAATCCCTGATACATCTTTGGAAATTTCATATAATAACTCATCAAACATCTTAAAAGACTCTTGTTTATATTCAACGAGTGGATCTTTCTGGGCATAACTGCGTAAACTAATACCTTCGCGTAATGCATCAAGTGCGTATAAATGTTCACGCCACCTATTATCAATCGTCAAAAGCAAAATTGATTTTAGCATCTCATTATAGGTTTCAGGATCATAATTCTGTTTGCGCAGATTATAGGCTTCTTTTGCCTTTTTAAGTAATTTATCAAATAATTCAGCCTGTTTTATGTGAGACTGTTCTTGTTTATTTATATAAAAATTTGTGGTAAATAAATTGTTAAATTCACCAATAAGACCTTCCCAGTCCCATTCCTCAGCAGGTTTTTTCTCATCTGAATATTTAAGTATAATACCTTCAATTGCATCTTCAAAATTTTTAAATATAAGTTCTTCATAATTTTCACCTTTTAATATTTCATCCCGCATTTTATAAATAACTTCACGCTGACGATTCATAACATCGTCATATTCAAGCAAATGTTTTCTTATCTCAAAATTATTTTCTTCAACCCTCTTCTGTGCATTTGCGATTGCCCGGGTAACAAGGGGATGGGTCAATGGTTTCTGTTCTTCACCACCGAATCGGTCCATAATATCGGCAACACGGTCAGAACCGAATATCCGCATTAAGTCGTCTTCCAGAGATAAAAAGAATCTTGAAGAGCCTGGGTCTCCCTGGCGACCGCTTCTACCCCTTAACTGATTATCAATTCTCCGTGATTCATGTCTTTCCGTTCCTATGATATATAGTCCACAGGGTAGTTCTTTAAAACACTCTTTTTTTATTTCATGGGAACATTCAGCACAATTCTGGTCCAGACACTTTATACAGCATTTAGCACATTTTACCACGCCTGGTCCAAGTTTTATATCAGTTCCCCTACCTGCCATATTGGTAGCAATCGTTACTGCACCGGGCTGTCCAGCCTGGGAAACTATTACTGCCTCGCGCTGGTGGTGTTTTGCATTGAGAACATTATGAGGAATACCTTTTCTCTGTAACAGACGAGAAAGAATCTCTGATACTTCAACCGATGTTGTTCCAACAAGGATAGGTCTTTTCTCTTTGTGCCATTTTACGATCTCATCAATAATGGCATTATATTTTTCTCGCTTTGAACGATAGACAATATCCTCATAATCAATCCTGCGCACAGGCTCTTTGGTCGGAATCTCTACAACATCAAGTTTATAGATTGTCCAGAATTCATTCGCCTCGGTTGCTGCGGTTCCGGTCATCCCTGCAAGTTTTTCGTACATTCTAAAGTAGTTCTGGATTGTAATCGTTGCAAAGGTTTGTGTCTCTTCCTGCACTCTCACACCCTCTTTCGCCTCAAGTGCCTGATGCAGTCCATCCGAAAATCTTCTGCCCGGCATCAATCTGCCGGTAAACTCATCAACGATTATTACCTTTCCATCCTGGACCACATATTCAACATCCTTCTCAAAAAGTGAATAAGCCTTTAATAATGCCCTCAAATTTGCCAAAATCTCACTCTTTTTTGCGTATTCTTCAAACGCCTTTTCTTTGGCAACGAGTTTTTCTTTTGGAGAAAGTTTTTCATCGCGATCTACCTTACCTATTTTTTCGCTTAAATCCGGCAAAACAAACATTTCAGGATTATTGGGCGATATGTATATTCTTCCTTTTTCTGTTAAATCAACTATATGCGCTTTCTCATCTATCACAAAATACAATTCTTCATCAATCTTACCAAAACTTTTTTCTCTAAGAAAATTGAGCTCGGTATCCTCAATCAATCTCTTTATGCCGGTCTCCTGTTCTAATTTCAATAATTGTTTATTCTTTGGTGCGCCCCTCCTTGCCTGTAGTAATTTAATGCCTGCTTCTTTTTCTTTCCCTTCATCAAGAAGTTTTTTAGCCTCCTCTACTATTCTATTCACAAGGACAGTCTGGGCAGAGTGTAATCTTCTAACAATCGGATTCAATTCATCAAAACTCTTTGTCTCTCGTTCCACCGGTCCGGAAATAATCAGGGGTGTCCTTGCCTCATCTATCAAAATGCTATCAACCTCATCTACTATTGCATAATAATGTCCCCTCTGGACCTTATCTTCCCATCTCCATACCATATTATCGCGGAGATAATCAAATCCAAATTCATTATTAGTTCCATAGGTAATATCACAATTATATGCCTGTTTTCTTGGTTCATTCTCCATACCTTGCTGGAGGACACCAACCGTTAGACCCAGAGACTCATAAACAGGTCCCATCCATTCTCTGTCTCTTCGGGCAAGGTAATCATTGACTGTCACGAGATGGGCACCTTTTCCAACCAATGCATTAAGGTATAATGGTAGCGTGGCGACAAGGGTTTTACCTTCTCCAGTCTTCATTTCGGCAATTTTGCCTTCGTGAAGAACTATACCACCTATCAACTGAACATCAAAGGGAATCATATTCCATTCGGTTTCAATCTCAACGACGGGCCATTTTTTGCCTACAAGCCTTCTACAGGCTTCTTTCACAAGGGCAAATGCCTCGGGTAATATATGATCAAGGGATTCGCCATCAGCAATGCGTTTTTTAAAATCCTCGGTTGTTTTTATTAAATCAACACCCTGGAGTTTAGGGTAAATTGTATTAATTTCCTCAACAATAGGCCAGAGCCTTTTTAACTCCCGTTCTGTTTTTGTGCCAAATACCTTGCTTAATAGTTTTGTAAGCATATAAACTTATCTAATTATATTGATTAAATCCCCCGTGTCAACAGGATACATATAGTTTCGTAAAGTCCATTGGAATTTTGTAAGATTGTAGTGGCAGACCTTGGTCTGCAGATATCTAAAACGCAAATAAACTCAGCCACTACATTTTTTGCAAATCAGATTAATTAAAGAAATTATTTAATATTGAGCGCTTGTTTGACAAGAAACGGAATTTCACTCAGGGTTTCTGCAATCAAAGCCCCATTATTTTTCAATGCCTCAATCTTACTCTGGGCAGTTCCCATATTACCTTCAATTATTGCACCGGCATGGCCCAGTCTTTTACCCTGGGGTGCAGATTTTCCTGTTATATATGCTATCACGGGCTTCTTCATTTGTTTAATATATGGTGCGGCAAGCTCTTCATATACCCCGCCGATCTCACCTGCCATAACCACTGCATCGGTTTCTGGGTCCTGTTCAAAGAGCCTTAAAATATCTTCAAAATTTGAACCCAAAATCGGGTCTCCACCGAGTCCCACCGAGGTTGACTCACCAAGTCCGGCCAGATTCAAAGAATTCGCAATATAATATGTCACTGCACCACTACGGGCAACCGTGCCAATCCTGCCGGGCTGGAATGCAATCTTTGGAAGCATACCAACCAGACATTTTCCTGGTGAGATTACTCCCGGTGTATTTCCCCCTATTACCACAACCCCTTTTTCCTTTGCCTTTTCCCGGACATAGAGCATATCATGAATTGGTATTCTTTCGGTAATTACAATCACGGTCTTTATGCCCGCATCAATCGCCTCAAGGATTGCCTCTTTAGCAAACCTTGCCGGCACCCAGATACTTGAAACCGTTGCATCAGGATGTTCTTTTAAACATTGTGCAACAGTATCATAGACCGGGACACATTCAACCTTTTGACCACCTTTACCGGGTGTAACACCACCAACTATCTTCGTTCCGTATTCAAGCATCAATTTTGTGTGGAGTGCCGCATTCGCACCGGTGATGCCCTGGACGATGGTTTTGGTATTACTGTCAATTAAGATAGCCATAATGTCTATTGAAATTCTAATACCGAAATTCTAAATACTAAACAATCTCTAAATTTTAAATTCCAATTATTCAAACGAATTAATTGTTTTGAATTTTTTAATTTGGTTATTGGGATTTGTTTCGGATTTAGAATTTCGGATTTCGGATTTGAGATGTAAAACGCCAATAATCTATCTTCCACTATCATACGATTTGCCTTGCTACCTTAATTGCTTCTTTAATTACCTCTTCAATCGGTGTATCATACGCATAGACCTTTATGTTTTTAAACAGGTCTGGATATTCCTTTTTTGCTTCTTCAAATATCCTTCTTCCTTCTTCCTCCATATTACCTGCCATTCTCATTACCATTGGCTTTTGCGGTTTATTTTCAATAACATATTGCACAACTGCCTTTGCCCAGTCATCGCAACGGGAAATTCCGCCAAATCGAGCTCCAAAGATAACTTTGACCTTCGGATTGTTGATTAACAATCCAAGCATTGCCTTTAATTTCTCTTGAGTAGGTGCACCGCCAGAGTCCATAAAATTTGCTGGTCTACCTCCATAATGGGTTATCAAATCAAGTGCAGCAATACCAAATCCTGCACCACCCGGAAATACACCAATATCACCATCCGGGTCAACATCGGCATAAGGAATTCCTGCCGCCTTTGCGAGTTTTTCCCTTTCGGTCAATTCGCCTATCTCATTTCTTGCAACAATTCCCATCTCTTTTAATTCCGGATGTCTGAACATTGCATCTTCATCTAAATCTACCTTAGAATCAAGGGCAATAACCTTTTTATCTTTCGTGATAACAAGGGGATTAATCTCAACAAGTTTACAATCATAATCAATAAAGAGATTATACACATTAAAAATTACATTTGCCATACCAGTTAACAAATCGCCACTGGTTCCTAATTCTCCAGCAATTTTCTTTGCCTGATAATCAAATATCTTCTCCCCGGGATTAAAATAATATTTTTTTATCGCCTGTGGTTCTGTTTTTTAATTCTTTTCGTTCTCCATTTTACCCTGCATACATAACATCAAAAGTGGCTTATGGGCAATGCGGTCAATCAAGGCTGAGATATATAATTCTTTTTCAATATCAAGTTTTTTCTCAACAAG
>JBDRWA010000048.1:0-14623 GCA_039802145.1 Caldifarciminota bacterium
GTTTCGTATTTAGTAATTCGTCTGTTGTTAAGCGAAACCAATAACCCAGACCGGTTCGCTTTTCGCAACCGTACAATGATTTTCGCATTTTGCCCCTTTCTGATGTAGATCTAATAGCCATTTAACAAGTTGTTGATTTCTTTCGCATGACAAGATAGCCAATATTACCGACAATAATGAGCACAATTATTAGAAGGTGAACCAAGGTCTGAGAATTCATTCCGGTTTCTGCCTTTCCACTCTCTTCAGCATAACCATATTGTAGCAACAGATTTTCATACTCAGCCGCACCCTTCATTCCTGATATCATTCCTGATATCTGACCGGTTTGCAAAAATGGATAGTACTTCGGTGCCATCACCGCAGTCAATCCCGCGCCGAGTTTTAGACCATACCTTGCCTGGGCATACATTAGCCATTCCTGTGGATAGTCAGCCGCTGCCAGAATTATTGCGATTGATACATTTCGATAATTTTTTATTCTTTGCATCAAAGGCAGCGAATCGGTATAATTATTGTAGTAGTCCTTTGGGAATACATTACCTATCTTTTCTCCCATTTCCATAAGTGCCGCAATCCTTCCTGATTTCCAGCCTAAATAAACATAATCTCTACCATAAATCACTGAATCATTATTTGTCTTCGCAGTCTTATTTATTTTATTCACCACGGTATTAAATGCCTCAATCGCAAGTCCTGGTGCCTGAGGATCAAATGATACACCAAGCACAGGAATTTTTTTCTTGAAACAATGGGTTAAAATACTTATCGCCATTGGATGGCATTCCGGCATGGTCTGAGGTGTATAGTCAATTGACAGCAGGACTGACTGATTATCCGACGGGCTTAACTTTTCAATGAAATCAAACAATCTTTTTGTCTGAGGCATTATATTCTGGGGAATGCGGAATTTTAAAAAGAATGGTAATATAACAAGAATGGTAAGTATCAGATAGATAATTCTTCGGTCAATCTTTGTAAGTTTTTGCAAAACATTCATATCAATCCTTTCCGCCAAGCCAGGAACGTTCAATACCCAAAATTATCTTCAGGGCAGTTGCTACTGCACCAAATGCTACACCAAGTAAGATACCGCGCTGGGATGCCATATTGGGAATGCGCATCAACCATTCAGCAAAAGCAGGAATATATGGATGAATTAACTCTCCAATGGGCATAAATCCAATCATCACCACAAATGCCGCACCGAGTAATAATCCTGCCTCCAGACTCCGTGCACGGAATGCCCGGTAAGCGGCAGAAGTCATATAATATGCAAGCAAGGCAAACATCGTTGCGCCGAGTGGTGTAAGGATATTCAAATAGATCTTTTGATATAAGGATTTTTCATCTATCCCGAAGAAAAGTCCGATTACTGCCATTGCGAACATGCTAACCAGTGTAACAAGGCTATAAATCCAATCGGCTCTCTTTCTTCTGATTATTGTAATATGGTGGCTTGTCAGATTCCCGATTCCCAGTACCAGAGCAAATGCTGATAACACGACCACCCATTTGTTAATAGTAGAATTAAATTGAGTGGATACAGGATGCGGAATGAAATATTGACAAGCCATTAAAAATCCGATTATTAAACATAATATCAATGGAATCTTCTTTTTCATTGTACCTTTAATATGGAAGTCAAATTAATTTTGAGAAATGCAAGAACTGTTAGTAAGACGAGAATGAGAAGTGTGAGAATTTTTCCGGTGTCCTGTGCCTTCAAAGATGCAACAAGAACTGGTTCTTTTGTTAAATAAGCAGACGCAGCATAAACTTCTTCCCCAAGAAGCGTGTAATCACACGCAGTAACAAAAAACGGCAATTGCAGAACCTGATCAGTACCGGCAATCTGAATAGCCCCAACCTGATTCCCGGTCTCTGCCATTAAAAGTGATTCAGCAAAAAACGGACCTATAAAAAAATTTGTTGCGGGCTTTTCCCTCAAAATAATCCCATTTATCGCTGCTGCATATCCAAATTGGGATTCAGTAAGATAACGCACATAATCATCCTTGAATTTATCAATCTTTCCTTCACTTGTAAATGCCTGTTTGACGACCTCGCGAGCAACTGTATATACAACCGGATAACAATTTACCACAATAATTGGATTTTCATAGACTGCCGACTTCTTTGCAATCTCACCAAGAATATTCATTGAAGCAATTACAGAAGGAAAATCAATATCACCGAGACCAGGCACATAAAGTATTGGCTTTCCCATTTCGGTTGCCCTGCCCACTGCCTCTTCAACTGCATCAAGCCCAGCAATCTTTCTGATAAATAATTTTGCACCTCTTTTTGCCCGAGACATAAAGTATATCAAAAATAAGGTGAACAAAATAATTGCAAAAAGAATATTAAGTCTGCCCTTGTGAAATAACTGTGGAGAGGATTGAACAATGTTACTCAGTGTGTATGAATAAATGCTATCATTCTTTTGAATTGCAATTTGGTATATATATTTTACTGAATCTAAAACAGTGTTATCTTCAAAATTTGTTGCATATCTCCCGGCAAAACCAATTTTTGTAAATGCAGTATCAGAAATCGTTTTACGAAAAATTACATAACCGTCAATCAGGGTATCCTCTACACCCTTCCAGCATAGATAAATAGATTTACCCCCGTCATTGGGTCTGTCCCGCGCAATAAAATTATCTATTGATGCATAGAATATGAGTAAAAGCCACACATCCTATTTTAGCCAAAAAATTACCCCTGTCAATGAAATATTAGGAATAGGGTATTTGATAAAGTTTTTACACCAATCTTTACCGTCGATTTATTCCGTAGTACTCTAATATATTAATTTTTTCTTTTTAAGACTTAAGTCTTATTGGGATTGACATCGTTAATTTTCTGGATATAATTAAAAGATTATATGATTAAAGGAACTGAAGATACCAGGTATGCCTTTGTTAATGGCATTGTCCGCGCGAAAGAAGCAAAATTTTTAAAAAAAACCCATTTTGATAGGCTTATTGACGCCGGGCTCGATAGCTTCCGTCCCATACTGAGCGATACGGTCTATACCGGTACCGGCGAATTTCTTGAGATACTTATTGATATAGAAAAACAGGAAAAGCAATTTTTTGATAAATACTGCTTACACTATGAGATTAAAGAAATGGTTTTTTTACCGGAGGCAATACACAATCTCAAGGTAAAATTAAAAAATGGGGAGGCCAGGCTGTTATATAATGTTGATATATCAGAATTGGAAACTTCAAATGAAATAATGGAAATAATTTCTGAATATTTAAAACATAAGAATAGTTTTATCCTATCCACAGATCTTGATAGATTCCTTTGTAAAAAACTTTGGGAATTTTCAAATGTTTCACCGTTTTTTTCTGAGTATTTTAAAATCTATTTTGATTTAGAGAATATTAGAAATTTTTTCCGTGCAAGACAATTTGAAAAATCCACTGAAATATTTAAGCAGGTTTATATTGAATATGGTAGCATCCCTAAAAAGATGTTTTTGGAAAATCTAAATAAAGATTCGGGTGCGATTGTTAGGGCATTTCGTAATACAATTTACAGTAATATCGTGGAACAGGGTGGGAATTATCTTGATACCCAGGGTTCATTTTTAAGGCTTGAAAGATTGTGTGATGAAATGAAACTTTCATTTTTAAAATTAACAAGATATTATACATTTGGTGTAGAACCATTGTTCGGTTATTATCAATTTAAATTGAGTGAAATTAAAAGATTACGCCAGGTTTATATGGGCAAACAATACAATATTCCCATAACACAATTAAAGGAGAGTATTCCTGATGTCTGGTGATCTTGCAATTCTCGGCAAAAAACAGGAAATTTTGCCTTTTTTAGCAACCGGTGCAATGGTATGTGCAGTTGAAAAAGGTGAAGCAGAAAAAAAAGCCCAGGAATTAATTAATCAAGGTGTGCGGGTAATATTATTTGCTGAAGAATTTACTGATGAATTGAAAGAATTGCTCAGAAAATACCAGACCGAGACTTTCCCTTGCCTTATTCCTTTCTCTACCGGTGTTATAAAGACCCGCATTGCAATTGAAAGGATTAGAGGAATTATTAAAAAAGCAGTAGGGGCAGATATTTTTCTGGAGGAAAAATGAGACAGGGAGAAATCGTCAAAGTCTCTGGGCCACTGGTCATTGCAAAAAATGTCACCGGTGCCCGTATGTATGATGTGGTACGGGTGAGCAATGAAAGATTGATTGGTGAAATAATTGGGTTAGAAGGAGACCGCGCGTCTATTCAGGTTTATGAAGATACTTCGGGTATTGGCCCAGGAGACCCGGTATTTCTGACCGACCAACCACTATTTGTAGAATTGGGTCCTGGTCTGATTGAGAGTATCTATGATGGGATCCAGAGACCTTTAAACTTGATAAAAGAAAAAGCCGGTTCAAACATCACAAGGGGTATTGAGGTACCAGCACTTGATCGAGAGAAATTATGGGAATTTGAGCCGTTGGTTAAACCTGGAATTAAAGTCTCGGCCGGTGATATAATCGGGCAGGTAAGAGAAAGTGTGCTCGTTATTCATAAAATTATGATTCCGCCGGGTGTATCAGGTGTCTTAAGGGATATAAAAGGTGGAAAGCACAAAGTAACGGATGTAGTATATCTGGTAGAAACTGAAGACGGAATTAAAGAATTTAATCTGATACAGCGCTGGCCCGTGCGTGTTCCCAGACCTTATGATAAAAGATTAGCACCAACGACAATATTAAGCACCGGGCAGAGGGTAATAGATACCTTCTTTCCAATTGCCCGTGGCGGCACTGCCTGTTGTCCAGGACCTTTCGGCTCAGGTAAGACAGTCATACAACATCAATTGGCAAAATGGGCAGATGCCGAAATAATAGTCTATGTTGGATGTGGGGAACGTGGAAATGAAATGACCGATGTGCTCATTGAATTTCCCGAATTAAAAGACCCGAAGAGCGGCGAACCTCTGATGAAAAGGACGGTTCTTGTTGCGAATACATCAAATATGCCGGTTGCGGCACGGGAGGCATCGGTCTATACGGGTATTACAATCGCAGAATATTTCCGTGATATGGGTTATTCTGTAGCATTGATGGCGGATTCTACTTCAAGATGGGCAGAGGCGATGAGGGAAATTTCCGGCCGGCTTGAGGAGATGCCCGGTGAAGAAGGTTATCCTGCATATCTTGGTGCAAGGATCAGTTCTTTTTATGAACGAGCAGGCAGGGTAAAGCCTCTCGGTAATCCTGAAAGGGAAGGTGCATTGAGTGTGATTGGTGCGGTCTCACCACCTGGTGGTGACTTATCAGACCCGGTTGTTCAGGCAACGCTACGTGTAGTAAAGGTATTCTGGAGCCTTGAAGACCGTCTTGCCTATCAAAGGCATTTTCCTGCGATAAGCTGGTTGAATTCATACTCACTTTATATAGACGATGTCAGTGACGACCTTGATTCCATCGCATCAGGCTTTACAGCTCTATCAAAAGAGGCGATGAGGATACTTGAAGAAGAAGCAGAATTACAAGAGATCGTGCGGCTTATAGGAATTGATGCCTTATCACCACAGGATCGATTGCTGTTAGAAGGTGCCCGTTCAATCCGTGAGGATTTTTTGCATCAAAATGCCTTCCATGAAATTGATACATATACTTCCTTATTGAAGCAGTATAAAATGCTTGATTTATGTTTGTTCTTCTACAACAATGCCCAGGATGCACTGAGCAAAGGTGTACCATTCAATGATATAGTTCAAATGTCCGTAAGAGAAAAGATTGCAAGGGCGAAATATATTGACGAGAAAAATATTAGCCAAATTGACAAAATAAAGGAAGAGATTCTAAAGAATTTTAAAGAATTAATAAGCAAAATACCAGCAGGAGTTGGAAAATGATAAAAGAATATACGAGCATTGCCAATGTGAGTGGGCCGCTTTTACTCGTTGAAGGAACCGAGGGAGTAAAATACGAAGAACTCGTTGAAATATATACACAGACCGGTGAAAAGAAAAGAGGACGGGTCCTTGAGGTTGATGGAGATAAAGCCCTGGTTCAGATATTTGAAGGTTCTTCTGGTATTGATGTAGCAAATTGTCATGTGAGGTTCCTTGCAAAAACCCTGCAGATCGGTGTATCATCAAAGATGCTGGGCAGGGTATTTGATGGATTAGGCAGACCTATTGATGATGGTCCAGAGATTGTTCCCGAGGCATTGCTTGATATCAACGGTGCGCCAATAAATCCCACCGCGAGGGATTATCCAAATGAATTCATACAGACCGGCATTTCAGCTATAGACGGTATCAATACTTTGGTGCGTGGTCAAAAACTTCCGATTTTTTCTGGTTCCGGATTACCGCATAATAGGCTTGCAGCCCAGATCGTCCGACAGGCAACCGTGCTTCAGAAAGGAGAGGAATTCGCAATCATTTTTGGTGCAATGGGCATTACCTTTGAAGAGGCAAATTTTTTCATTAATAATTTTACCTCAACCGGTGCACTGGAAAAGGTTGTGATGTTTTTAAATCTCACTGATGACCCAGCAATTGAACGGGTATCAACGCCAAGGGTTGTTCTTACAGTAGCTGAATACCTTGCATTCACAAAAGGTTATCATATCTTGGTAATTTTAACCGATATGACAAATTATGCTGAGGCATTGCGTGAAATATCAGCAGCGAGAAAAGAAATTCCTGGTCGCAGGGGTTATCCTGGTTATCTTTATACAGATTTAGCAACAATCTATGAGCGTTCAGGCAGAATAAAAGGAAAAACGGGCTCAATCACATTAATTCCAATTCTAACAATGCCCGAGGACGACAAAACCCATCCAATTCCTGACTTGACCGGATATATCACCGAAGGTCAGATAATCCTTTCAAGGGCATTATACAGAAAAAAGATTTTACCACCGGTGGATGTGATGCAATCATTATCAAGGTTGAAAGATAAAGGAATCGGTAAGGGTAAGACCCGCGAAGACCATTCAGACTTATTCAATCAATTGATCGCCTGTTATTCAAGGGGCAAAGAGGCTCAGGAACTGGCAATCATTCTTGGTGAAGCAGCACTTTCTGATATGGATAAAATCTATTTAAAATTTGCCACTATCTTTGAACAGCGATATATCAATCAGGGAGAATACGAAAATCGCACAATTGAACAGACATTAAATTTAGGCTGGGAATTGTTGAGACTTGTTCCTAGAACTGAAATGAAGCGCGTGCGAGAAGAATACTTGAAAAAGTATTATGATAATTCAGAAAAATAGATTTTCAAATCCGAAAGCCGAAAGCCGAAATGCGAAATTAAAGATTAAAGAACTCAATCGTTGGTTAGCATGCCAGAGTTCGGTTTATAGGTTTAAAATCTTTTTCGGGATTCCGCAATTATGAGATTAGATATTCCTCCTACCCGGATGCAATTGTTGAGATTAAAGCGTAGAAATGTTATTGCCCGACGCGGTCATAAATTGCTTAAGGATAAACAAGATGAGTTAATTAGAAAGATAATGGACCTTGTTAAACAGATTCAGGATTTACGATTTAAAATTGAAAAAGAGCTTGATTCTGCTTACAGTTTTTTCTATTTCGCATCAAGTAAACAGACGCCGAATACTACAGAAGAAGCATTGCTTGGTGGAAATAAAAAAATTGAAATAGAATATACTACAGAAAGAGTATTTAATGTCCGTATACCAAAATTTATTAAAAAAATTTCTGGAACAATGCTCAGTTATGGATTTTTAAATACCTCGGGTGACCTTGATCTGGCGTTAAAAAAGATTGATGCGCTGCTTGAAGGATTACTAAAAATTGCCGAATTAGAAAAAGCCCTGGAACTCCTTGCAATAGAGATTGAAAAAACCAGACGCCGGGTAAACGCACTGGAATTTATACTAATACCTTCAATAGAAGAGACAATAAAATATATAAATTTAAAGTTATCGGAAATTGAAAGATCTGATTTAACAAGGTTAATGAGGGTAAAAGAAATACTTGGAAAAAGGTAGGTTATATGGATTTAATTGAAGCAATAAAAAATGCTGAAAATGAGGCAGAAAAATTAAAGAAAGAAGCAGAACAAAAAGGTGCTGAGTTACTACAAAAAATTAAAGAAGATTTACAGAAGCAACTTGAAAGGGTAGAGCAAAAAAGAAGTAGATTGTTGGAGGAAAGCAGACATGAGATTGAGAGAATTATTGCTGAGCAAAGAAAACTGATTGAAGAAGAGTATGAAAAGCAGAGCAAGGAACTCAGAGAGAAATTCAAAAAATTCAAAACCAAGGCAATAGAAGAAATTCAGGAGATGATTCTAAAATGGCAACAGTCCCGCTAGAAAAGATTGTGATTGTCGTCCATAAAAGTATTAAAGATCAGTTTATTGATAAATTGCATAAAAGCAAGATAATCCATATTACTGAATTAAAAGAAGCACCAATTTATACACCTGCCGAACTGGAGAAAATAAAAGAAGCAATCATACAGATTGGATCTTATCAGAAAAAAGGAATCCTTGATAACTTTGTGCCCCCACGCATCCCGATTAGTTTAAAAGACCTTGAACAACTCACAAAAAAATATGATTTTCAGAGAACTGCTGATGAACTTGAACAGATAAAGAAAGAAAGAGAAATTTCAAACAGCCAATTGCAGAGTTTCAAAACTTTATTGTCAGTACTCATCCCTTTTGAACCATTGAAATATAAATTAAGTGAATTAAAAACTTTTAAAAAAGTTGAGTCCATACCGGTTCAAATAAAATCTGAAGAAATGTACAAGATTATAGAATCATCAATTATAGACATACCTTTCTCTTTTGAAATTGTAAACAGACTCGGCTCAAAGATTTTTGGTTTATTCTTTGTGCGCCAGGTTGATGTACAAAAATTTAAAGGAAAATTGATTGAACTTGGATGCGAGATTATAGAGCTTCCTGATATAGATAAAACACCGTCGGATTTGATACAAGAATACAACGAGCAAATAAAAAAAATAGAACAAAGACTTATTGAACTTAACCATAGAGAATCGGAACTTGCCCGGGAGATTATTAATTTGAAAATCATCTATGACTGGATAGATAATGAATTTAAAAAGAACGGAATTGCTCAGGCATTACCGGAGACTTCAAGTACATTAAATATCATTGGATGGATAAAAAAGAAAGATTTACAGAAACTAAAAAAGATTGCCGAAGAATTCAGACTTGTAGCATTTGAAAGGATCGCTCCAGAACCAGATGAAAAGCCACCCGTAGCAATTGAAAATCCCTGGTGGAGCACCCCTTATGAGATGTTGATTAGACTTTATAGTATGCCGGATCAGAAAGAATATGACCCGACACCATTTATTGCAGTTTTTTTCCCAATATTCTTTGCCCTTTGTCTTACTGATGCAATATATGGAATATTTCTTGCATTATTTTCATTATATCTTATGCGCAAGGTGCCCGGGGATAAGAGTTTATTATGGATTTTATTTGCAGGTGGTATTATTACCATATTCACTGGTAGCATGGTGGGTGGCTGGGCAGGAAATTTATTTGATTTAATCGGAATTGGATTTTTTAAAAATTTAAAAAAATTGATGCTCTTTGACCCGCTGACCAATCCGATGCCATTTTTCTATTTATCGCTTGGGATTGGATATGTCCATGTTCTTTTAGGAGTGCTGATAGAAGTTTTTGATGATCTGCGTAACAAAGAATATGCCCGGGCGATATTTGAAAATTTAACATGGGCGATATTAATTGTATGCCTGCCATTGTATTTTACTGTTTTGAAATTGCCGATTTTAAAAATTTTGATACTTTTATCAATCACCGGCATTATACTTTTCTCCAACCGATCTGGCAATCCACCATTATTTGACCAGATTTTATGGACACTGTTTGTATTATTTTTGTTAGGAACTCTAATGAAGGTATTTCCTGGTTATTTTAAATATGTCTCGCTTGTGCTGTTTATCGTAAATATTATACGTATAAAATATGGGAAAAAGGTTCTGATTCGCATTGCCTGGGGATTATATACACTCTATGGCATAACATCTTTTGTAAGCAATATTCTTTCGTATATTAGGTTAATGGCTTTAGGAATGGTTACGGGTGGAATAGCGGTTACTGTTAATATGATTGCCTGGATGGTATTGAAAGTCCCTATTATCGGCATAGTATTAGCAATTGTAGTATTAATTATCGGACATAGTTTCAATATTGTGATAAATGCACTGGGTGGTTTCATACATACAATGCGTCTCCACTATATTGAATTTTTTGGCAGATTTTATGCAGGCGGGGGTAAAATTTTCAGACCATTCGGTATGGAGACAAAGTATGTGGAGATTAAATAATAAGTTAATGAGAAAAGGTTATACGATTTGGCAGCCCGTTTCATTTTGCGGCTTTGTAAAACGTGTTATTATGTCAAACTTTAGAAATTTAGGCATCTGGACATTTAGGTATTTATTTTGTGATTGTTTGTTATATATCGCTGTTGGTATTTTTAATAACATTCTAAAAAGTCTGTTTTCATGCGAACCAATAACCATTGACTATACCAACATCCAGACCCAAAAACCATTAGCCATTAACTTTTTTCATAAGGAGGTATCATGACTGATCCATTAGGTATGGCAATCGCCATTGCTGGCGGTGCCCTTGCTGCAATTCTGGCAGGCATCGGTTCAGCCATTGGAATTGGATATACTGCCCAGGCAGCAAATGGGGTTCTGAGTGAAGACCCTGATAAATTCGGGCAGTTGTTGATTCTTGTTGCATTACCAGGAACACAGGGATTCTATGGATTCCTCGGTGCATTCTTATTAATGACTAAGATTGGGCTACTCGGTGGGACAGTTCCTGCAATATCGCTATGGCAGGGTTTACAATTATTCTTCGCATGTATGCCTATAGCATTGGCAGGACTCGTTTCAGCAATCTGGCAAGGAAAGGTATGCACTGCAGGTGTTGAAATGGTGGCAAAAAGACCTCAGGAATCGGCGAAGGCTGTTATCTATGGAATCTTAGTTGAAATCTATGCAGTATTAGGACTGATTGTTACGATTTTGAGTCTGATGGGGATGAAATTATAAATATGCAGAGCGTTATTGAAAAGATTTTAGAAGAGGCAAAAAAAGAGGTTGAGACAATCACCCAGGGATATGAGAAAGAAATTGCGAAAATAAAGCATGAGTATGAAGAAAAGATTTTAGAAGCAGAGAAGAAATTGAACGAAGAAATTGAAAAAAAGAAGAAAGAAGAAGTGATGAAGGCAATCGCTCAGGCAAGGCTTGAGTATAATAAAAAATTGACCGGAGAGATGCAGGAGTATATAGATGATGTGCTACAGTCGGCGATAAAAAAATTGCCCGAGCATAAGAAGTATCTTGAATTTCTAAAGTCTTTGATAAAAACCAGTGGCGTAAAAGAAGGAGAACTCTATTTGTCAAGCAACGATAAACAAAAATACCAATTACAAATTGAAAAATTCGTAAAACAGGAAGGTTATAATTTTGTTATGAAGAGTGATGATAGAATCCAGGGTGGTGTAATAATTAAAAAAGGAAAAACGACTTTTCTTGGTTCTATAGATATAATTTCTGAAATTATGCGTGAGGAATTGAAAATTACAATTGCCCGAACTCTTGGTTTTTTGTAATAAGGTTCGCAAATCACTTTCAACTTTATATTGACATTATATATTTTTTATATATAATCACTCTAACGAAAGTATAAGGCCCCCCTATTGTATAAGTTTTTGAGTTAATTTTTACGGTGGCGCCTTATACTTTTTTTTATAAGAATTAAAATTGGTGTGTTATAAATTTTTTCACTGGAGTTTGTTATGACGAAGATAACTGAAAGAAAAAAATGGATAAATGAGTCAAAAAAACGCTGCAAGAAACTTGGATTGAATCCTGATGCATTGCGAATAACTAAATCACTGTCACCTTCCGAGCTTATCAAACGTCAGAGTTTAAATGAAGCATTGATTAAATCTGCTTTACCATATATGAAAATTTATGCAGAAACTTTTAAGTTATGCAAATCAATCATCGTTTTGACCGATAAGAATGGATATATATTAAAAACCCTTGGTCCAGAGTCAATGCTGAAGAGTCGAATTAAAATGGGACTTGGAGAAGGAGGGTCACTTCGTGAAGAAGATGCAGGCACAAACGCAGTTGCTCTTGCAATAAGGTATATAAAACCAGTATATGTTGAAGGAAAAGAGTATTATCTAAAAATCTTTCAATCCGGTGCCTGTTTCTGTGCACCGATATTAAATAATGGTGAATTGATAGGGACTGTTGTCATAGTCCATCCCCAAAGAAAAGGCCATCCATATTCCTTTGCCCTCGTGAAAATGCTTGCCAATATTATTGCGCAGGAGTACGAAAATTTCCTTGCATCAAATTTTTTAATTGATTTATCAAAGATGTTTAATCTCCTTTTAATAACCACTGATTTTAATGGAAATATAGTCTGGATTAGTGAATGGTCAAAAAAAATAATGAAACTCAACTCAGGGGATAATATAACCAAAAATTTTGATAATGATATTTTAAGAAAGAACACAATCGTCAATGAGGTCTTTTATTCAGAGCGTCTGTCAATGGATTTCTTGGTATTACGTAAAGAATTTTATAATAATTTCATATTCATACTTGAACCAATAAATACAATTGCAGACACTACAAAAATACCATTACATGCTCCTTATACCTTTAATGACATTGTTGGTCTTGAAAAAATAAAACTAAAGGCGCGACGACTTGCGGCTCAGGATGTTAATTTATTAATAATCGGAGAAAGTGGCACAGGAAAAGAATTGCTCGCCTCCGCAATCCATAATGCCAGCCCACGGGCAAAGGAAAGATTCGTTGTTGTAAACTGTGCCGCTATTCCTGAAACACTTTTTGAAAGCGAATTATTTGGCTACAAAAAAGGCGCCTTTACCGGCGCAGGTTATGATAAAGAGGGTAAGATTGAATATGCAAATAAAGGTACACTCTTTTTAGATGAAATTGCTGAATTACCACTTGATGTGCAGGCAAAACTTCTTAGGGTGTTAGAAGACAGAAAGGTCTACCCTCTCGGTTCTAACGAAAGTAGAGATGTTGATGTGAGATTTATTTTTGCAACCAATCAGAATCTTGAAGAACTTGTAGTGAAAGGTAATTTCCGACGCGATCTGTATTATCGGATAAGTTCGCCAGCGATTAAAATCCCACCTCTACGCGAACGGCGAGATGAAATCCCAGCTCTAATTGAGCATTTGTTAATAAAAACAAAAAAGAAATACAAGAGCTTTGTTACTGGTTTAACAGAAGAAGTTAAAAAAACTTTAATGGAATACCATTTTCCCGGTAATGTTCGTGAACTTGAGAAAATATTAGAACAGGCATTTTTAACATGTAGAAATGAAAATATTGACCTTGTTGATTTAGGGATAAAATTTGCTCCGGCACCCTCAATAGAAGAGAGGGTAAAAAAATATAAAGCGAAGTTAATATATGAATGTTTTGTTTCTAATAATAGAAACATCAAAAAAACATGCTCTGATTTGAAAATATCCCGCGCCCAGCTATATAGATATTTAAAAATAGCAAGCCAAAATACAGACGTTTAATTTTTTCTACATTACATTTATAGAGTGTAATTAGCTCACTTATGCAAATTCAATCTGTAGCAGGATACCACAGATTTTTCAACATTTTCCCCCCTTGAAAATGTTTTTTATTAATTCCAAGGAAGTCAATATTTCTTGTTATATTCTCTATTTAAGATTCACGTCTCTGTTAAGTCAAAATTAAAAGTGAACTGAATAAAAATCAAAAGTGGACTAAAAAAGTTTTGATTTTTCAAACAAATGAGTTATTAGAGCATAGCAAAAATTAAAAGTGAACTAAAAATAAAAATTTTATTTTAAGATTGTGGATGAAATTGATAATGGGATAAATAAAAGCTGGGTGCTGCAAATAAATAGTTCATACCTCCTGCACCCAGCCCTAATTTTTAGATAACTTTCAAATGTACAACCTGGATTACGCGGTCTTGATACCAAAGGCGGACTTCGGTATGTTCTTCCTCAGGTATGATGTGTAGTTCGATCTCTGTCCCTGAGGGTACAGCAATCGGCAGTTTAATCTTTTGTTTTGCCCACCAAATCTGATTATAATTGTGGGTGTTCGGAAATTGAGTAATTTTTAGTTTATATTCCCTTTTGGGGAATTGTTCTTTGACAACTTAATTTGATTACATCGCCCGCTTCCTACCGAACTCAAACGAAAACGGACTTAAATGGCTACGTATATCTTCATTTTATAAATACCACTTCTCGTTAAAATAAATGCGCCATTAAAAAGCCCAAATGCCCCTGCTCATCTTAATATCAAAACCTGAAAAAGATGATAATCCCTTAATCCGCCGAATACGGACTCAAGCAGACTTCCTCAATCGCCGCAAATCTCTTGCCACCCTCACCTGGGCAATCCGCCGTCCTACCTCACCAAGACAACACAAAAGCACAAACAAACGAACCTTCACCAAACGCCGAAAATAAAAATTCTTCATCCCCCGATTGTTCTTCAAAATGCCATTCTCCGCCTCAATCCGCGCACGCTTTTTAG
>JBDRWA010000049.1:0-14595 GCA_039802145.1 Caldifarciminota bacterium
GAAATCTTTGATCGGATAGTTGAAACTTCAGACCTTCTGTATTTTGCGGTGTTGGATGAAGATAAAAAGCCCGTGATATTCAGCACTCTATATGAGGACTATCTACCTATTAGAGGAGAAGGTAAATATGTGATAAAGACCCCTGCGGGCAATATTTTTCAGATTGAACGAAAGCTCTTTGATAAATATTTTGTTGCTGGTTTTGCATTGAGACCCCTGGAAAATATCCGATTTACAAATTCTTTTCTTATCATTTCTATTATTGGAATTTTTGCGGTCAGCACTTTGATTCTTTCGGTCGGTGTAATGCAACTTGAAAAATATAAAACTGCAAAAGAAAAGGAAGTTGCCAATTTGCGAGAGATAAATGCCCTTGCTACAGGATTCAGCCATGAATTCAGGAATTCACTCCATACCCTATCGCTTCTTGCCCGCGCACTCAGCGGTGACGAAGCAAAAATCCTGAATGCCGAGATTGAAAGAATGAAGGCAGTGATGGATTCTTTGAAATTGTTGAGTCGGGCTGAAATAAAAAAAGAAAAGATAGAAGTCCAGGACTTGATGAATGAAGTACTCTCTATTTGTAAAGGAATCACACCCGAAGGTGTCAATGTAAATCAGAGTGTAAAGCCAAATCTTATTATCACCGGTGATTCGGTGCTTCTGACCACTGCCCTGGTGAATCTGATAAGAAATAGTATAGAAGCGAAGGCAAAGAATATAATGGTGAGCAGCTTTAAGAAGGGGAACAATATCTTAATAGAAATCATTGATGATGGAGCAGGGGTTGATAAAAACGATATCAACCGCATATTTGAACCATTTTATTCTAAAAAAGGGCAGACCGGTCTTGGTTTGTATCTGGTGAAAAAGATAATCACCGCTCATTCCGGCAATATAGAAGTATATTCTGATAACGGAACGAAGTTTGTAGTTAGTCTGAAAGAAGGTTAGATATGAGGTTATTATTGGTTGAAGATGAGCAGGCACAGCGAGCACTTTTGAAAAGAATTTTGGAAAAAGAAGGATACATAGTAAGCGAGGCAGAGGACGGCAAAAGAGCAATAGAATTATTCACCAATGAAGATTTTGATATTGTTTTGCTTGACCAGCGTCTGCCGGATATGAGCGGAATTGAGGTGATTGAAAAGTTAAAAGAGATAAGTCCCATTGTTCCCGTGATAATGATTACCGCCTATGCCAATGTGCAGGATGCAGTAAAGGCAATGAAAATGGGGGCATTCCATTATCTTAACAAACCGGTTGACCCTGATGAATTGCTCATAACGATTCAGAAGGCGACTGATACACTCAATCTAAAGAGAGAAAATGAAGAATTAAAAAGACAGTTGAGGATAAAATATCAGTCGGACCGCATTATCTATAAATCAGAAAAAATGGAAAAGGTGATGTCCCTTGTTTATCGGGCGGCTCAGAGTGATGCCAGTGTCCTGATCACCGGGGAGAGCGGAACCGGTAAGGAATTAGTTGCGGGTGCTATTCACAACTTATCAAAAAGAAAGGACAAAAATTTTGTGGTGGCACATCTTGCCGCATTACCTGAAACCCTTATTGAGGCAGAATTGTTCGGGCACGAGCGTGGTGCTTTTACTGGTGCAGATAAAAGAAGAATCGGGAAATTTGAATTTGCCTCTGGTGGAACGATATTTCTTGATGAGATTGGCGAACTCCCACAGACCGTGCAGGTAAAATTGCTCCGGGTGCTTCAGGAGAAGAAGATTACCCGTCTTGGGTCTAACGAAGAAATACCAGTAGATATTAGAACCATTTGTGCGACGAACAAAAATATTGAAGAAGAAGTAGCGGTGGGAAGATTCCGCGATGATTTATATTATCGGCTCAATGTGATAAGAATTCATATCCCACCCTTACGCGAAAGAAAAGAAGATATTCCTTTGCTTATTGATAATTTTATAAAAGTCTATTCCGCGCGGGAAAATAAAAAGATTAAAGGAATAAGTGATGAGGCATTGAAGACGATTACAAGATATAATTTTCCGGGCAATATCCGGGAACTGGAAAATATTATTGAACGGGCGATTGTCTTTGCACGGGGTGAGTTGATTACTACGGATGACCTGCCGGAGTATTTAATTACGCAAAAAGTATATAATTTAGGAACAGGAAAATTGAACGAAACCGTGGAAAAAATTGAAAGAGAAATGATTGAAATGGCATTAAAAAAACATAATAATAATCAAACCCGCGCCGCTGAAGAACTGGGCATTTCAGAGCGGGTTTTGAGGTATAAGATTAAGAAATACAAAATTAAATAATAAATGTTCATCATTGACAGCCCATCTAATTTGACTATAATAATAAATCAAGGAGTTGGTATATGACTATCTCAAAATCTAAGTTAGTTACACTAATTAAGAAACTACCAGAAGAAATTGATATTGAGGAAGTGATGTATAGACTTTATATGCTTCAGAAAATAGAAACTGGCGAGAATGCAATTAATAAAGGTAAAATCTTTTCACATAAAACGGTATTAAAAAAGTTTGAGAAGCGGTGGCGAAAATAATTTGGGCTGAACCAGCGTTAAAGGATCTGGAGGGAATATATGATTACATTGCCCGCGATTCACACTTATTTGCCCGACATCAAATAGAAGAAATTTTCAAGGCTGTTGAACGTTTGGTACAATTTCCAAAGTCAGGGCGTCGGTTACCTGAATTTCCTGACTTACCTTACCGTGAAATCATAGTAAAAAATTATCGTGTAGTGTACCGCTTTGATGAGGAACTAAATCAGATAATTATAATTTCTATAATCCATAGCTCAAGATTGTTAAAAAGAATAGAAAATACTTAATGTATAAATTGCCTAAATTTTTGAGGTTGAAATAATAAATCAATGAAACCCAAAAGTATTATCCTTTTATCTGGTGGGCTGGATTCAACGGTGAGTGCGGCGATTGCGGTTAAGAAAACGAGCCCGTTATTTGCCTTGACGATTGATTATGGACAGCGTGCCGCAGGGATGGAAATTCTTGCATCAAAAAGAATCTGTCAGGCATTGAAGATCAAACACAAAATAATTAAATTACCCTTCTTCAAAGAATTCAAGAGATGTTTACTCATCGCTGATAATAAAACTCCCTCTCCCCTTGGGGGAGAGAGCCTGCCCCGAACTTGTTTCGGGGGTAAGGGTGAGGGGATAGATTTCTGGGTTCCCAACCGAAATGCCTTATTTATTAACATTGCTGCCTGCTTTGCTGAATACTACAATGCGGATTTGATTGTCACCGGATTCAATCTTGAAGAGGCAAGGGAATTTCCGGATAATACCAAAGATTTTATCAATGCAATAAACAGGACTCTGCAATTCAGTACTCTAAATAAAGTGAAGGTAGTAAGTTATGTAGCAAATTATACAAAAAGAGAGATTTATAAACTCGGCTTAAAATATAATGCACCAATGCAGCATATTTATTCCTGTTATCTCGGTGGCAGAAAAATGTGTGGCAAGTGCCCCTCGTGTTTGAAACTAAAAGATGCAATAAAAAAGTATTAAAAGATTATTCTAAATTAAAGTATACCCATATCCATTATTTTTACACTTAAACCTTGAAGCTATCCATACAATTACACGTCCTCTAAAAACTTTTGAAAATATACTACAAAAATTTACTGCAATTTCAAAGGGCGAAGTTTCACAGAGCCGCATAAATCCAGAAAATTTTGACTGCACACTTTTTTCTTGACAAAAATCTTCTGTTATATATAATAAATTATGCTTTCAGTAGCTGCAATTTGCCACTACCTACCTACCTACCTACTATAATTTTATCTGCTCGGCAGTGCCGGGCAAAGGAGGAACAATGAGACACATAATAATCATAGCCATAATAAGTCTCTTGCCCCTTTTTGCAGATGAGGATTTCCTAAAAGGGGTAAGGGCAGAAGACCTGATGGTGGAGAGGATAGAGGAAGCTCCAAGCGAGATGGTAAAAGAGATTGAGGACGCCGGTTTTGATTACTGGTTTGGAAAAACATTGTTTAGTGTTTACTCACCCGATAGCCTGTTACTCGCTGAAATAGTTAGTAATAGAGGTCTGAATAATGGGATTCGATTAATATATAGAAAAACAAAAAAGGAAGTGAAATTCATTATAGGAGGCTATAACATTCATTGGTCTCCAAATGGAAAATTTCTTGCTTACGATAAGATGGTTCCTTGCAAAGAGCTCTATCATGGTCGTCAGACATATCAAGATGGAGGCAGATGGATTTATAATATAAATGAAAATAAAGAAGAACGGATTCCGATTAGTGATTATTATGATTGGTCACCCAAAGCCAATCTCCTGGCCGGCAATCAGTATTATGGCGATTCTCTTAAATTTGTTCTATATGATCCAAGTACAGCAGAAACGCGTCTGCTTGATAAAACGTTGTTCTTTGACTTTTGGAATTTCAGTTGGTCACCCGATGGAAATATGCTGGTATATGTAGTTGCTACAAAAGTTGAAGGGAATGTTGAGTTATCACCAATTGAATCTGACGTCTTTGTGATCAACCGTGACGGTACTGGAAAAATGCAAATTACCCATACACCAGAACCAGAGATTAGTGTTAAATGGTTACCCGATGGCAAAAGTATTGTTGTAGAAAGATTTAAACAAACTCCCGATCTTGCAAATGGTGGAGGTTCTACAGAAATTGTCATTTTAAAGTTAACAAAAAGGGAGAAAAAATGAACATCCGTATAATTTCTTTAATAATGATAATTAGCGGCTTGTTGCCTGCCGGGCGGGTTCAGATTTGTTTGGACCCCGGGCATGGCCTGACATCGCTCGGGGCCAAGAACCCGCGCTATGGCCAAAACGGACCCTATGAGAAAGATTTCAATTTATATATTGCTAACGTTTGTAAAGTAGATTTAGAACTAATGGGTTTCACTATTTCAGTGACAAGAAGTTTATTGGTAGACGACTCTGTTTCTCTTAGACGACGGGTTAATATGGCAAACGGAGAAACACCAAATCCTTACACTAATGATTATGATACTGCTGATATCTTTGTTAGTATTCACAATAATGCACCGCCAGAGTCCAATCCAAGCAGAGCCATCCATGGAACAGAGACATATTTTTGTGACTTTGAAGATTCTGTGTTAGCTTATTGGGTACAAAATAATGTATTTTATTATATTTCAAACTATCCCCATGCTAAAAATCGAGGTATAAAACCATGTAGCAAGTTTTTCAATAAAGTTAAATGTCCTGCCTGTCTTGTGGAAGGTGCTTTTGTAACACATGATACATTCCCCAATGGGCAGTGGTTTCAATTGAGAGATAATTGGGATGGATTTAAAGATAAAATTGCTTGGGGGATTGATAATGGAATTATTGCCTACTACACTTTTGGGCCAATGCCGATTCTGAACATTGGATGGGATGTAGGTAAACGTTCAACAATAACTCTTATATGGAGGGCGATGGCAAGTGTAACTGGGTATAATATCTATCGGCGCACGCCGCCAAGCAATAATTTTAATCTAATTGCCTCAAATGTATCTGATACCACCTATTCGGATAATAGTATGTTCCCAGGAATACAGTATTCTTATTATATTAAAGGAGTAAGAAGCGGCGGGCAATTAAGTGTACCTTCAAATATTGTAACTGCCCAGGCACCACCGTTTTTGTCCAATTCGCCGATAGCATCAGGATTGAATACAGGTAGAAAAGTTACCTTCAATAACAGCGGCATCTGTTTTCTTTCTTTTGCCAACCTTGAGGATGTATGGCATTCACTGAGCACAGATTATGGTTCATCTTGGAAGAATGCTCAAAATTTTGACTTCGGCTGGCAGCCAGCAATTGCAACAAATACTCAAGAAAAAGTGAGAATTTGGTACATCAGCACATTGGGTGATATTGATTCAGCGGCGTACGAAGAAACTCTTACGTATACAATAAATCAGTCCTACAGAGAAGGCAATATCTGGCATGATTGTTCCGTTTATGAAACACACGACTCTATACTTTCTATCTCTTTTGCCATTGACCCGCTGGATACAGGCTGGGTGGTCTTTAATACCTACGATGATAATGGAAATAATAAACTGAAGATTGGTAAGTTTTACACCCAGACGGTGCCCGAAAGTTTGGAAAATGTCTTGACCCTTGATACCTATACTGGGTATGGTATTGGTGCAATTGGAGTTAAAGTGTCGGACAGAAGTTTACACATTGTCTATGAAAAGAATGGAGCAATAATGTATCTCAAACGCGACAATTTGGGCAACTGGTCAACGCCATTCCAGGTATGGGTCGGCAAAAATCCATCTCTGAGTGTTGCGGGTGATTTAATCCATCTTATCTGGGAAAGGTGGTATCCAATTTATACAAAAATCCAGACCTGTTATACTAATGGGAAAGTTTGGAGCAGGATTCAGGACATTACAACAAATTATGACCGTGGTTGTTTTCCATATATGGAAAAAGGTTCAATTGCGGTCTGGCAACAGAGGATAGAAAAGCAATGGGAGGTCTATGCAAGCCAGCGGGATGAATTTGGTGGCTGGACAGCACCCCAGAATATCAGCCAGACATCTGCGGACTCAAAATATCCACAGGCTGCGGTATATCAGACTATAACTCAGACAAGATATGTATATCTATGGACCGAAGGAAATGCATCACCGTATGAAGTTAAAATTCTTCCTGTCTCGTCATTCCGTTCAAATCCAATACCATTGTATGCCTTTGACTTAGGTGAAAAAGAGCTATCAGTTTTTACTGAACAGCGCACCGGCTATCTTATTTATGGTTCTGGGTTTGAAAAGAGTGTGGATTATGATACGGTCTGTTTAAAATACAGAATTGCGGGATTAGACCCCAATAAAATTTATCTACTTGGACTGGTATTTTATCAGGATGAATTCAATGGGGTGTGGAAACAGAGAGTTTTGATTGATAACTCTCTTATAAAGACCGTTGATTTACCACGCCGGAAACTAATGATTGAGAGGTTTTTTATTGACTCTGGGCTTTATTCGGATGGTGTTGTAGAATTGGCAATAGATAATCAATCTTTTCCCAAGGCAGTCTTATCAGGATTTGTGGTTTTTGAATTCTCAAAAGAAAATAGACAGACTTCATCACTTACTGAATCTCGTAGAGATATGACCAATGGGTTTTCAATTTATACGATGCCTAATCCGGCAAAAGGAAATATTCAGATAAATTATCAATTGCCTGTATCCGGCGAGATTAAACTCAAAATTTTTTCTGCAACTGGACAGATTATTCGTTTAATAAGTGACCAAAGACCGGCTGGGACATATAGTTTTGTCTGAGATGGAAGAGACAATCAGGGCAGGATAGTGCCGAATGGTGTCTATTTTGTGAGATTGGAGTCCGGCGATAAGGTAAAGTCTGACAAGATAATACTCTTACACTAAAAGGCAGGGAGAAGATTTAATAGGATAGCCGTTACACTGTGTGAGAAATTAGGATTAGTAGGGATATAATATTGAATTATAGCCGAAACTGTTGTCGGCAATATATCTACTCCTGTTATCTCGGTGGCAGAAAAATGTGTGGCAGATGTCCATCGTGTAAAAAACTAATTGCGGCAATAAAATAAAATTCACAAAATTCCATCAATCAAGCATTCTAACATTTTAACATGTTAGAATATTGGAATAAATGTTTTTTTCATAAATTGTAGGGCAAGGCTTTCCTGGGCCGCTCCGATAACTCGGGGCAGATAGCCTGCAAGTATAAGTTTCTCCATTTTCTTTGTTTCTTCCGAAACAGAGAAAGCGAATGTTGGTTAGTATAATACAGATAAAAAGAATAAGCCGAAGCTGAAAAAAGTTAGGAAGATCTTCGACAACGGAACAAAGAATAGCTAAATATTTATCGCAACCTGAATTTCAATTCTCGTGTGACCCATACCCTTACCGGCTTGCCACCTTGCATCGCAGGAGTAAATTTGTGTTTTAATCCCGCGGACAGAGCGGAAAAATCCAGGTCCGCATATCCGCTTGATTTTATGACTTTACAACTTAAAACACTACCATCAACATCAATAACCATACCTACTATTACACTTCCTTCGATGCCTTTCTTTATCAATTCTTTTGGATAATAAGGTTTAGGGCTACTGACCAACTGGGGTTTCTTTTCAATCAACTCGTAATTGATAGACACGATTTTTTTTGGCTCCGGGGTTATAATCACTACATCGGCGGGATTTTTTTCTAATATTCCCAAATTATCGGCAAATTCCCATTTTATACTATCCTTTATAAATGCTGTTATGTCCTTATTTATTTTCAAAATACACGGAACCGCAAATGTAACTTTAATATCTCTGGAGATTCTTGCATGCCATTTTCCATCAGGATGGAATGATAGAGTAATGGTATCGCCTTCAGTAGTATAATCAACATAAGTCAATTCCTTTAAATTGAGCAGTGTTGTAGTAACGAAGTATTTTAATTCATTGTAAGAAAGTGGCAGTCTGTATAATGCAAGTGTCATCAAGCTCTTTTTTTCGGTTTCAAAAAATCTTTCTCTTTCGTCAATCAATGGAGTATATTTATCAAAATATTCGTATACGAGCAAGTAGCCACTGCCAGCTACTTTTTCATAGGAGATCAACCCAATTTGTGCACTGTCTTTTATAATGGCAAACTTGTAGAAAATTTTAGAATATTTTAGTTCTTCAGATGGTGCATATGAAACAACCAAAAATTCACCTACCTTGAAATCTTCTTTTGGATTTTCCATCGTGACGAAATTTGCGTAATGACCCTGCCATAATATAGGTTTGCGTGCGCAGAATACAGAAAGCAAGATTATTGTGGCGATAAATAATTGTTTCAATAATGGTTTCTTTATCATTTCTTAAAAACTTGCAATTTTTGATAGATATCTGTAAGCATTGTATATATATCGTCAGTAAGATTTTGAGCAAAAACCCTATTCAACTCAGGTTCCCTGTCTGTAAGATAATGTATTATATTCATTTAGACAAAATTGTCAAGTAATATGAGAATCAGATGTTTGTATATAAAATTGGGTACAGAATAGTACTTGACAGAAGGGTAGCGATCGATATAATTATATGATGGGGTTTGATAATATAAAGTCTTGAAGGAGAGAAATGCAGATAAAATTAACAGGAGGAAATTATGAAAAGCATGATAAAAGATAAGGTGATTTTCATCATTCCTGGTATTGTAATACTGATGCTCTTTTTATCATCCTGCAGAAAAGAAGTCGGAGAGATAGCCAAACTTGACCTTTCAGGGGCAAAATATCTTTTTATAAAAAAATCTGGCAGCGGTTCTTCGCTTCTGAATACTCAGCAGGATGGCAATGAAGGTGGTATTCTTTTCAAAATAAAAGAAGATGGTACGATTGAACAGGTTATAGTCTATGATGAAAATGGAAAGATCATTAAGGACGTTCTTGTAAAATACTGTGTACGGGTGGGCACAAAATTTATTTCAATAGGGCTAATTATTTCCGGGGAAGAACGCAGATATCTGGTAAGAGTCTCGGATGGTGCAGTCTTTAGTGGCGATTGTGCATTACCTGATGACTATGCAGATAAAGTTCTTGAAGACGGTGCAGGTAATTATTATTTTAAAGCAATGGTGGGTCCAGACCCATATACCTTGACCAGTGGTGTGGTAAAACTTGACCCTGTTGCGATGACAACGCAGGTAATAAGCGCCCAGGATGATTATGTTTATAATTTTGATGTGGACAAATACGGCAATTTGATTTATTCTACTTCAGTCATTTATTTTACTTACCGAGCAGCAAGTAATGGTCGTATTTATCGTCTTTATGAAGGATATAGCTTAGAAGGAACCGATATTAACCGGGATACTATTTATCTCTTTGATGCCTATGTTGAGCGAATTTTAAAGTTGACTCATCCTGCTGATTCTTTAAAAATGGACTCGGTTATTATTTCACCTCCTGCCATACCATACGCTGGTGGAAGAGAAATAATAGGAAAAGGAAATAGAGTGGTATTGTTTCTAAATACTGATGTGAGTATTATAAGATTTATAAAGGTCAGTCTTCTTGATGGCTCAAACGACTGCGATTCTGTTAATCTGAGTGGATTTTCTTTAGTAGACTATAAAATGGTTTCCAGCGACCTTATTTATGTGCTTTTGACAAGTGGACAATCGCCTTACAAAAAATATACTTTTATTTCTGTTGATATACCAACAATTAATTACAATTCCATTTACGAAACGACTGATTTTGAGATAAAATCATTCTGGACCGATGAGAACGGTGATATTATCGCCAATGCATTGAACCTTAATAATGGAAAGAGTTGTGTTATAAAAATAACACCATCAGGTCAGATGACAATAATTGAAGAAGGCGAAGATACAATTTCTAATTTAATCCGGGTCGGTTAAAAACTGATTTAATGAACTCGCCTGATAAATCAAACAACTGCAGATTTAAAAAAACAAAATCTGAGTTGTAGTTTGCAAAGGAGTGGGCGCTCCACTTTCTACTCTTTAATGTTTATCTTCCTTTTTTATTATTTAAAATCGTAATAGGTAAGTTCTCCCCAAAGTACCTCTTCCCTTGTGGGAGAGGTAAGGGTGAGGGGTAAGAAAGATGGAAATTCACCCTCCCATTAAGGGAGGGGATAATTGAAGTAAATTTAGGAAAAACTTAACTGTTACTTAAAATCTTGTAGAATAAGCTCTGCTACTATGGCTTTATATTACTGAATCAAACAAAGATAAAAATTGTGCTACATTTTAAACCCTATTTTCCACTTTAAGAAAGAGGAGGGTATAGATAAGGCACTTTAGAAAGGAGGATAGAGATAGTGAACTTTGGAAAAGGGAGATGGAAGGATGGGTGAGTGATAAAGTCATTTTTTTCTTTGAGTTAAATCATGGTATTGACCGGTTAGGAAATTTCTGTATAATAAGCCTATGGCACTGACTGTTGTTAAATTTGGTGGAACATCGGTTGCTAATGCAGATTTGATGTTAAAGGCTGCACGCCGTGTGTCCGAGCAGAAAAAAAGCAGTGATGTTATTGTCGTTGTCTCGGCAATGGGGCATACGACCGATGAGTTGATAAAACTTTCAAACCAGATAACAAAAAATCCGAGGGCGAGGGAAATGGATATGCTTCTAACTGCTGGTGAAAGGATTTCAGTAGCATTATTCACCATGGCATTGCAAAAATGGGGGTTGAAGGCGATATCGTTCACTGGTTCACAAGTCGGTATTATCACAGATAACCGCCATACCGATGCGCGAATAATAGAAATTAGGGGTGACAGGATAAAAAATGCATTAACTCAGGGGTTTGTTCCTGTGGTCTGCGGATTCCAGGGAGTAAGTTTTGAAAAAGAAATAACAACCCTTGGCAGAGGTGGTTCTGATACGACCGCAGTTGCCCTTGCTGCGGCTTTGAATGCGCAAAAATGTATCATTTATACGGATGTGGATGGAGTATTCACCGAAGACCCAAATAGATTTCCCGGCGTGAAAAAGATAGATAAGATTTCTTACGAAGAAATGCTGGAACTTGCAAGCCGTGGGGCAAAGGTTTTACATCCAAGGGCAACCGGGATCGGTGCAAGATTCGGCATTCCAATTGAAGTAAAGAATAGTTTTAATAAAAAGCCGGGCACACTAATTACTCATATTAATGGTATGGAACATCCGAAGCCAAAGGCAATAACCCATTGCGAAGGATTGTACTTAATAACCCTTGTTCAGGTACCAAAAAATCCTAAATATCTATCTCAGATTACGACTGAATTGACAAATGCCGGTGTCCATTTGAAATTCTTCTTTCACGGAATTTCTGATGCACCACATTTTGACCTTTCATTTATTACCCCACTTGAAGAGAGAGACTTGGTTAAGAAAATAATCAGAAAACTTGAGGAAAAGTTGAAGATAAAGGAAATAAAGGAATCACTTGATATCTGTTCAATGAGTATCATCGGTGCGGGTATCGGTTCTGAACATAAAATTCTTGCAGAAATATTCAAAGAACTTTCAAAAATAAAGACCCATATTGAGGCGGTCACCACATCAGAATTATCAATAAATATATTCTTAAGAAAAAATTTCCTTGAGAAAGCAATTGGTGCGTTATTGAAAAAGTTTCAATTAAAGAAATAAAATTTGGCAGTATAAATCAAAAAATTACAATCAAGGGCGAGATACAATCGGCGGCTTTGCTTTTTCTATTTTTCTCTGTACCAGTTCCATTTCTTCAATGAGGACTGCCGGAGCGATAACAGAAACAGGATATTCATCACCATAATCACTGCGATATACAGAATTATATATGTATTCTTTATCTCCAGTCACAACTATATCTTTCAAAATCCCCGGTGTTACCTGGGAAAACTCCAGACCTGCAATTAATTGTATAGAACCGGTCTTAATATCAAGTTTGTATATGTTTTCGGGCGCAGATATTAATGGTGTCTGTTTTGTCCTTGCCTGATAAAATCTCCTGTATCGCTCCATTGCATTCTGCGGTGGTGTCGTCTGTAATCTTGTAATAATAAGCGCATAATCATTCCCGTAATCTTTTGCAAGAGTCTTCAACTTTTCTATAAGTTCTATTTCACTCAATATGTTTTTGGAATTGATTATCAAATTACTCACAAATCCTATATATCTCGGACTATAGACTTCATCATAATACCTTGCATGACCATTTGTTTCTCTTATTTTGTTTACCGGTGTCCTGCTCATTAAGAAATTAATCAATCTGCCATTTTTGACCAGTTCAACTTTTTCTGATTTTACACCCTGTTCGTCTATTGAAAAACCACCAATCAATGGAATGCTATTATATTCTTTTAAATCCGGGTCATCATATACAGAAATGAATTCCGGTAATATGCGTTTGTTAAGACGATTGGCAAATATACCTAAATTTGTTTTGGGAAAATTTCTTTCAAGCATTTCGTTTTCAATTACTGGTTGTCTCACACCGCTTACACCTCTTCCAAGAATCTGAAAGAATAATTCACACGCAGCCTGACCAATGAATAAAACAGGTCCTGAATAACCTTCTTCTTCATTATTTGCATTAACCTTCATCACCAATGTCTCTGCCCAGGCATTGATTGATTTTTCAATCTCTGCAAAATCTAAGCCTTCAAGATTTCTACCATAAAATTCAGTGAAATCCTCAATAGTCTCTCCGGTCTTCGCCTGTGCCTTTGCCTTTACCTCAATACCTGCAATTATCTCCTGTCGCACATTCCTTGTGCCATCGCTATCCAGTAAATATTGATTCCCGTATTTTAACATAAACCGCACATTTGATTCAAAGATTGATTTATAATTTTTTAAAATTTTTGAAAACCTGACAACTTTTTCATTCAGTTTATTTACATCATATTTAACAATTGGAACAGGTTCAATGAGTGAGCAGGGTTTGACCCTAATAAAATCAGGGACTGTATCCGTGGTCTGTTTATTCTGATAGTAAGCCTTTTTTCGGGCAAGTTTTTCAAGTGCTTTCTTATATGTGCCGTCTGTGACAAGCCAGATCTTCTGCCGCAGGGCAAAGTATTCGTCCTCAATTGGTAAATCAGTTCTTTCAGCCTCAATTACACTTGAGCCCGATGTCTGGCAAATAAAATTACTATTGTCAAATTGATAATCACCCACCCTTAAATCAATGAATAACTCCCTTTTTTTTGATTCCTCACTTGATAACAATCCGCCGAACGATGCCTTTATTTCAATCTCATTAAAATCCTTAACACGATAGGCGATATAATATGGTTTTGCCTGATTCTCTAATTGTAATTCATAGATACTTCTTTTCATTTCATCCTGCAATGCCTGGAACAAAATGTTCTTTTCTGTTATCTCTGATGAAAAAGAAACGACAGGTGTAATAAGCACAATCAGCAAAAATACCAGCATCCCAACCTTAGCCAACTGAATAATTTTTTTATTTCTGACATTTGTCATTTGACATTTGAAATTCATCTTTTTCACTTTTTCCTCCTATCTTGATGGTCCAGCAGGCGCGGGCAGGATCGGTGGCTTGTCCTGACCTTTTGCCTTTTTTTCTACTTCAATCTCTGAGACCAGAATTGATGGTGCGATTGCTGAGACCGGTACCCATCCTGACTCTGCGCCACAGGTTCCGTTAAAAATATCATAGTCATTACCGGTTAGAATAATCTTTGAAAGCGAAAGGAGTGGTGTTCCAACAATATCAACACCCCTCACAACTTCATCCGGTCTGCCATCTACATAGACCCTTTTCACCAATAATGGAATTACCTTAAATGTCTGTGGTCCTTCCCTGCCGGTTGTAGTAAAACCACCGGAAATATCATAAAAGATAAGGCCATACGGCTTATTCTGTCTTTTACATTCCTCAATCAATGCATTGCGCAATTTTTCAAAAGGAACCTCATTACTTGATTTTACATACAGAACACCCTGTCGTGCTACAACTTTTCTTCCATACTGTCTTCTACCATGCCCATTTGAAGAAGGGAAATTTGCGATTGGTGAGCGGCTCATTAGAAAACCTTTAAGTATCCCATTCTCAACAAT
>JBDRWA010000050.1:0-14391 GCA_039802145.1 Caldifarciminota bacterium
TCAGGGACAGAACTCAGTTTATTTTCAGTTTGCCGAAGTCGGGTCGTGTTAACTTAGAGGTTTATACTCGTGCGGGTGAGTTGGTGCGGAGGTTGATAACCAATCGTCATTATGATTTTGGAATTCATTATTATCCCTGGGATGGGAAGAATGATGCGGGTAAGAGGCTGGCTCCTGGTGTTTATATCTATGTCTTTGATTTTTATGCTGATGATGGTGAGCACAAAACCGCCAAGAAAAAGGCCGTGATAATAAAATAGCCTTATTGTAAGGCAATTATGGTAATAGTCCATTCTATTTTATACCTTTCGATAACTCAATAAGTATAGAAAAAAATTCCTATTTTCTATTTCTGTTGTTGAATTTTTCCCCTTGACTTTGTCAAGATTATAACTATAATCAAACATAAAAAATGAAAGGATTGATTCTTTCGGGTGGCTTTGGAACAAGGCTGCGTCCCCTTACCTATACCAGCGCTAAGCAACTTATTCCAATTGCTAATAAACCAATTATCTTTTATGGAATTGAGGCACTGGTTGAGGCAGGGATAACAGAGATCGGCATTGTTGTTGGTGATACGGCTAAAGAGATTCAGACGGTAGTAGGTAATGGAGCGCAATTCGGAATAAAAATTGAATATATCCAGCAGGAGGCCCCTTTGGGACTTGCTCATGCCATAAAGATTGCAAGGAGTTATTTAAAGGATGAGTCTTTTATTATGTATCTCGGTGACAATATTTTAAAAGAAGGAGTAAAAGACTTTGTGGCAAAGTTTGAGTCATTAAAGCCAAATGCCCTGATTCTGCTTACCCGGGTCTGTAATCCTCAGGAATTCGGTGTCGCAGTGGTTGATGAAAAAGGCAAGGTGAAGAGATTGATTGAGAAACCCAAACAGCCGCCGTCAGATTTAGCGCTGGTAGGGGTTTATCTTTTTGATAAAGAGATCTTCAGGGCGGTTGATTTTATTAAGCCATCCTGGCGCAACGAATTAGAAATAACCGATGCCATCCAATGGTTATTGGACAATAACTACCGGGTGGAGTCGCATCTGGTAAAAGGATGGTGGAAAGACACTGGAAAACCTGATGACATCATTGAGGCGAATTTACTTGTGCTTGAGGATATTGAGTCATCAAATAAAGGAATCCTGATAGAATCCAACGTAAATGGAAGGGTTAGAATCGGGGAAAATACAAAAGTTGAAAAAAGTACAATCAGGGGACCGGCGGTAATCGGAAGAAATTCCACGATTATAAATTCCTTTGTTGGCTCATTTTCCTCTATCGGTGATAATGTTTTAATTCAAAATGCTGAAATTGAATGCAGTGTCGTAATGGAGGGAGCACAGATTAAAAATTTAAATAAAAGGATTGACCGCTCAATCATTGGAAAAAATGTAGTAATTACTCAGACTGATACCGCACCCCGTGTTCATCGTTTCTTTCTGGGTGACCAAAGTTATGTTGAACTCATAGGATGATAGAAATTCCTGGATTTAAAGGTAAAAAATTGATTGCTGGGGTTGCCGTAAAGAATCTCAGATTATTACCCGATGAGCGCGGCCGGCTTATGGAAATATTAAGAAGTGATGACAAAATATTTGAAAAATTCGGACAGGTGTATATAACGACCGGCTATTTCGGTGTGGTGAAGGCCTGGCATTGCCACAAATTGCAGAATGACAATATGACAGTGATTAAAGGTATGGCAAAGATTGTGCTCTACGATGACCGCAGGCAAAGCCGAACCCGTGGCATTATCAACGAATTCTTTGTCGGCGACCACAATCATATCTTAATCCATATTCCAAAACTCGTCTGGCATGGTTTTAAATGTATCGGTGAAGATGAATGTATTATTTTGAATATTGTGACTGAATGCTACAATTATAAAAAACCTGATGAGTATCGCAAGCCACCACATAACTCAGATATTCCCTACGACTGGTCAAGGAAAGATGGATAATTTGATAAATCCGAGACAATTATGAGGATTCTCATAACTGGTGGTTGTGGGTTTATTGGTTCTAATTTTATAAGGTATTTTAATTCGCGACATCCTTATTACAAAATATTGAATGTTGATAAACTCACATATGCCGGAAATTTAGAGAATCTAAAGGGACTGGAGAGGAAGAAGAATTACCACTTTTTCCGCGCTGATATTAGTAATGCCCAGGCAATGAGAAAAATTTTTGAAAAATTTCAGCCTGATGCAGTGATAAATTTTGCAGCCGAGACCCATGTTGACCGTAGCATACTATCTCCTTCACCCTTTATAAAAACGAACTTCTTGGGAGTAGGTGTTTTATTGAACCTTGCGTTGCGTTTTAAGGTAAAAAAATTTTTACAGATCTCAACGGATGAGGTGTATGGTTCAATTCTGGTTGGAAGATTTCGTGAGGATGACCCGCTTGACCCATCCAGCCCTTATGCTGCAAGCAAGGCAGCAGCCGATGCACTGGTAATTTCATATTACAAGACTCATGGATTACCCATATTGATTACTCGCTCTTCTAATAATTACGGTCCATATCAGTTCCCAGAAAAACTCATACCCCTGACCATCCTTAATGCCCTGAATAATCAGAAGGTTCCGGTGTACGGAGATGGACTCAATATTCGCGACTGGCTTTATGTTGAAGACAACTGTCAGGCGATTGACCTGGTCTTTCACGAAGGTAAAATCGGCGAGATTTATAATATTGGAGGCGAGAATGAACTCACGAACCTGTATGTTGTAAAGAGAATATTAAAGATTTTAAATAAAAGTGAAGATTTGATTACTTTTGTAAAAGACCGCCCGGGTCACGACCGAAGATATTCGCTCTCTCTGAATAAAATCAGACGTCAACTCGGATGGCACCCAACAACATCATTTGAAACCGGCATAAAAAAGACGATTGAATGGTATAAGAAGAATCAAAAATGGCTAAGAAATACGCAGACCGGCGAATACCGAAATTTCTATAAGAAATACTATTCCCAATTGGGTCTGGCACAACTATAAATGGCAGGTTTTATCGTAGCAATTGATGGTCGGGCGGGGTCGGGTAAGAGCACAACCGCAAAGGGTATTGCCAAAAGATTAAATTTTTTTTACCTTGATACCGGTGCAATGTATCGCGCATTTACCCTGAAGTATCTCAGGTCAGTCTGGTACAAACGGTATCCAGGGTTAAAAAAAACGGACGCCGATTATGATTCTTTTGTCAGAAAAAATCAAAAATTTATTTTAGATGATATTCATAGCCTTTCAAAGATTGATTCAAAGTTAATACGCAAACTATTAAAAGATACAAAAGTCGACCTAATCTATAATAATGGCAATCTGAGGGTCTGGCTGGATGGAGTGGATGTGACTGAGACAATTAGAAATCCGGTGGTGAATTGTTTGGTATCTCAGGTATCCGCAATAAAAAGCGTGCGGTATTGGATGGCACGGAGGCAGAGGGAGATTGCACGGAACAAAAATGTTGTGTGTGAAGGAAGAGATATGACAACATTTGTATTCCCTGAGGCACAGGTAAAGATCTTTATGGATGCAGAGTTGAGGGTAAGGGCACAAAGAAGAAGGAAGGAGTTAAAGGCGAAGGGAGTGTCTGTTAAACTGAAAGATATCATTGAAAATCTGAAGTTCCGTGATAAGTATGACTCCACCCGGAGATATGCCCCATTAAAGATTGCACCCGATGCAATTTTTATTGATACCACAAAATTGACAATTAAACAGGAAATTGCGATCGTGGAAAAGATTGTTCGTCAAACGCTTGCCAAACTGAATATCGGTAAAAATTCTTAAAGACTTGACACCAACCAAAATTTTGGATATATTTGGCAATGGAAAAGATTCTCTCTGATATCTTAAACAAAAACGATAATAAAATTTTACTTATTGTGCTTGATGGATTGGGTGATTTACCAAATCCTGAAAAAAGTGCGCTGGAACTGGCTCATAAACCGAATCTTGATAAATTAAGCCAGAAAAGTAGCCTCGGACTTTTAATCCCGATCGCTCCGGGAGTAACTCCCGGCAGCGGTCCGGCACACCTCGCCCTTTTTGGTTATGACCCAATAGAAAATCAAATTGGCCGGGGAGTCCTTGAAGCACTGGGAATAGGCATTGAGATAGATGAAAAGGACCTGGCGGTAAGGGCAAACTTTGCCACAATCAAGAACAATATTATTATTGACCGTCGGGCAGGCAGGATTTCTACCGAGGAATGCACACGGCTCTGTGGTAAGCTACAAAAAGGGATGGAAGAGATCAACGGTATTCCGGTAGTAATAAGACCAGCCAAGGAACATCGATTTGTTGTAATATTTAAGGGTGCCAGTCTCTCACCGGAAATCACCGATGCTGACCCCCAGAAAGACAATTTACCACCGGTTTTGGTCCGAGCAAAGATACCTTCTGCAAAACGAAGTGCTACAATAGTAAACAGTTTTATCTCGAGAAGTGCTGAAATATTAAAAGATGAAAAAAAGGCAAATTACATACTTATGCGAGGCTATTCACGGCTACCGAATCTTGTGAATATGAATCAGAAATACGGGCTGAACTGTGGTGCGATCGCAAGTTATCCAATGTATCGCGGATTGGCACGAATCGTGGGGATGGAGATTTTAAAAACCGGTGACTCAATAGATGATGAGGTTACAACATTAGAAGAGAACTACAATAACTTTGACTTTTTTTATCTCCATTACAAGGCAACGGATAAGGCAGGCGAAGATGGAGATATTGAGGCAAAGATAAGGGCGATAGAGGAGTTTGACCGTTGCCTTCCCAGAATTCTGAACCTGAAACCCGATGTGCTATGCATTACCGGTGACCATTCCACCCCGACCCTCCTGCACTCCCACTCCTGGCATCCATGCCCATTACTATTAAATTCCCGCTACATCTTCCCCGATGGTTTTGAATTTAACGAACGAAACTGTGCCCGAGGTACCCTCGGCACAATGAAGGCAATGGACTTTTTTCCGCTCTTACTCGCCAATGCCTTAAAACTCAAGAAATTCGGCGCATAAATTTGAAACTATAAAATTTGGAGGTTACTTAAAATGAACAAAAAAGCACTCATTTCAGTGGCCGATAAAGAAGGTATTGTAGCACTTGCCGCAGAATTAAAAAGTTTAGGATATGAAATTATCGCCACTGGCGGAACGCAAAAATTGCTCAGCGAAAATGGCATTGCGGCAGTCAAAATAAGTGATTATACCGGGGGTACCGAAAGCGAACGTGTGAAGACATTGAGTCAGCGCATTGCCCACGAAATTCTTGAAACTGGCGAAATCAGTATTGTAGTATGTAATCTCTATCCCTTTTTTGCACAGGAAGGTAAATCTCTTGATGAGATGATTGAATTTATTGATATTGGCGGTGTTACACTCATTCGTGCTGGAGCAAAGAATTATAAAAAAGTGGGAGTTTTATATAGTCCTGACCAGTATCAAGATTTAATAAGGGTCTTGAAGGAAGATAGATTTGATGAAGCTTACCGCTTAAATCTGGCGCGAAAGGCATTTGACTATATTGCCTGGTATGATGCAGTCATTGCGGACTATTTTAATGATGACTTAAAGAAACGGGAATTTTTTACTGGCGGCGCCGAGCTCTTTATTCCGATGAGGTACGGTGAGAATCCCCATCAAAGGGCTAATTTTTATATGAATCGCCTCTTGCAGAAAAACTTTTTAATCCTGGGCGGTAAAGAACTTTCGTATAATAATATACTTGATGCCGAAATTGCCTTTGCCTGCGCGATGGATTTTGACCAGAATGCCTGTGCGATTATCAAGCATCAAACCCCCTGTGGTGTCGCCCTGGGCGATAACCTGTGTGAAGCCTACCAGCGGGCATATATGGCGGATTCAGTCTCGGCATTCGGGGGAATTGTTGGATTAAATAAACCGGTGGATTCAAGCACAGCGGAGGAGCTTGCAAAGATATTTTATGAGGTTGTAATTGCCCCCGGATATGAACCAGAGGCACTGGAAATATTAAAGGCGAAGAAGAATTTAAGGATTATTCAGGCGGCCCGGTCTCTTTTAAAACCGGTGACCTTCAAGTCTGTTTTCGGCGGAATACTCGTTCAGGATAGCGACCAAAAGGATTTTACTGAATGGAAGGTAGTTACCAAGCGGGCACCTACAAAATATGAAATTGAGGCATTGAATTTTGCCTGGAAGGTTGTAAAATGGGTGCGTTCAAACGCCATTGTTCTGGCAATAAAAGGCAGGACTGTGGGCATTGGTGGAGGACAGACATCGCGCGTTGGGGCGGTTGAGATTGCAGTAAAGAATGCGGGTAATCAAACTTCAGGGGTGGTTCTTGCCTCGGATGCCTTCTTCCCTTTTCGCGATGGCATCGATGCGGCAGCAAAGGGTGGGGTGAGTGCAGTAATTCAACCCGGTGGCTCAAAGAGGGACAATGAGGTGATAGATGCCTGTAATGAGTATGATATTGCGATGGTATTTACCGGATACCGCCATTTTAGACATTAAAATTGATGCCTTAGAAAATAATTTATTGTAGAAGAATTTGGAAAATTGGAGACTATTCCTGACTTTAGATTTATCCGTGCGATGGCAAGGTTGCGTTCTTTTGTAGCAAATCAAGTATTTTCTCTTTTTTCCAGCTCCTTGGCATAATTGACGGCAATCCTACCCAATCTCCGGTATCCAGCTTTTAAATACCATCTCCTCATCCAGCGGGCAAATTCAATCTTGACCTCCTCCGGGAGTTTATCAAATTCTTCCTTCGCCTGACTCGCTGCCTTATCCATATTCGCCAGCAACTCCTCATTGACCCTTTCTTCAGCCATGCTACCCCCTTTGGTTAAGTAAGTATATATTTTATTAATAATTTGTCAAGTCCAAAGGAGTAATGGGACTGCTACACCAAAAATGAGTAACACCGTTCCAGTGAGAAAATCTGAAGAAATATAGCCAAATGGATACATTTGACCTTACAAATAGATAAGAGGTATTGATAAAGAATTACCGAATGCGACACCGCCATCTTATCGTACAGGAATTTTTCAAATTTTTCTAGTATAACGGGGATTTTCTGTGGGAATTGATATCTTCGTGATGGCGCTCTCTCATCTTTGGGAAGGCTCTTTTAAAATTAATATTTCCCTCAATACTGCCCTGTTGATCTTTTGTCCGATATTGAATTTGACATATCGCCCAAGGTAACTCTTCATTAGAAATAGACCAGCGACTTCACTTAAGAATATTGCCAGTCCCACACCGATTCCCTTAAAAGTAATGCCCAGAATGGATGTCAAAATAAAGTTGATTATTGATATAATTCCTATTACCTTGAAAAATTCCCTTTCCTGATGAAGGGCCACAAGTCCGTATCCCCAGATGGTGTTTATTGGCGCAATCATAAAGTACAAAGAGAGTAGTCTGAAAATTCCGACCGACGGTTCATACCCTGCGCCATAGATGACCCTTATAAGAATGGGGGCGATTATTAATACAATAATGGTTATGGGGACAGTTATCAAAAGAAGTAATTGGGTAAATGCGACAAAGGTCTCGGGTAATTTATGTGGTGTCTCTGCCGATTTGCGGGATAAAACTGGAAAGAATAGATAATAGGCAACCCTTTCAAGGATTAACATAAAAACAACTATCTTATAACCGGCACTAAAATAACCAACGTCAACATCATGGTGAAATATTCCTAAAATCAGAGGGGCAAAGTTCATTGCCATTTGATAAGTAAGAGTGGCAAGTCCTACTGGCAGGGCAGTAATGATTAAAACAGAAAATGCCCTCAAGTTGAATCTCAACCTGACCTCTTGATATTTATTCAAAAAAACAATCATCATAAATACAGAGACGACAAGATAACTTATAAAGTAAGCAAACGGAATTAAAAGAATCTTTTCTTTATTTTTAATTAGAAGAAAAAGCAGACCAACATACACACTGTATTGAATAAGACGCCCAAGACCGATATATTCCATTTCCTCCCGCCCCTGGAATACAAATTCTAATAGCACCGCAAAAGGAAAAAGAGTCAGGGAATAAAAAAAAATAATTTTTTTGCTGAGTTCATCTCCTGGAATTATTAGTATGCCGGCAATTAAACAGGTAAATATAATCAGGGCTAAAAAAAAACGCAATCCTAAGATTTCCGAAATTATTTTTAAATTATTGCCATTCTTTGCAACCTCCCGCGCCCCGATTGTAGTCAGTCCGAGATTACCAAAGAGCAAGGCGTAGGTCAAAAATGTTAAGCCATAACTTATTTTACCGAAACCAGCAATACCTAAAATCCTTGCAATATAGACAGTTGCGATAAAGCCCAAAAGATGGCTTACTGCATCACTCAAAAATAAATACAAAAAATTTTTTGCCAGTTTTTTCATTACATTTTATTCGACGCGGTTCATTTAATGTTTTTATGTTCATAAGGGCATACTTCAAGGAGGGCGCATTCACTACACTTCGGATTTTTCGCGGTGCATATATATCTACCAAATAAGACCAGCCCATTAGAGATGAAACACCAGTTCTCACGGGCAAAAAATTTTGATAAAGCCTCCTCAATTTTTTCGGGTTTTTTTGATTTAGATAGTTTCAAACGCTCGGTGGTGACTCTGATGACATGGGTATCAACAACAATTGCGGGCTTTTTGAATGCATTCACCAGAACCGCCGAGGCAGTCTTTCTTCCTACCCCCGGTAGTTTGATAAGTTCTTCAATTGTATCAGGAATAGTATTGAAATATTTTTCTACAATGGCGGTGGCGCACTTTTTTATAAGCATCGCCTTCCGGCGGTAAAATCCTAATGGCTTTAAAACCTTATATAAATCCTTAAGTTCTGCCTCAGCCAACGCCTTGGGCGTTGGGTATTTTGAAAAGAGTATGGGCGAAACCTCATTTACCTTTTTATCAGTAGTCTGGGCCGAAAGCAATACTACAATCAGCAATTCATAAGCATTTTTATAATTGAGCTCAATCCTGGGTTCGGGAAAATGCCTTTTTAAACCCTTAATGATTTCTTCTTCTTTCATTTTTTTCTTCCAGTTCAATCAAACACTGTAAAATTTCCAGTTCATCCTTATCAAACCAGATTAAATTACATTTCGGACATTCATCAATTTCAATGTGGTAAGCATAACTATATAATCTTTTTATCATTGAGTTACCGCATTTTGGACATTTATACGGATGGGCTGTCTCAACGAGGAGCCTAAATACCCTCTGCTTTTTCTTTGCTTCAGTATGCAAAAGTTTTGCAGTTTTCTGGATTTGCTCATTGAAACCTTTTTCTCCCCGCACAAATATACGGGGAAGTTTATCTCTTTCTACTAAAATCCCATCGCAATATGCACACCGCCATAGATAAAGTCCTTCATACGCTTGGACAATCAACCACTGACGGCAAATAGGGCAGAGGCGTCTGATTTTCCATATCGGTTCATCCCTTACCTTAAAGAAATGATTGAGGGCAGGAATTGAGTCTGCTAATATTATCTCATCGCTTTCCGCCAGGCGTATTCTGGTTTGGGGTGATAACCCATCAAGGGTCTGAAGTTGTAAAATTGTATATGGTCCAGACCATTTATCGTTAAATTCTACAAAAAATACTGGCTCAGTTTTTTTAACTTCGGCTTCTTTTCCAATTTTCCGGCTACTGATTTGTTCGTAAATTTGATTGATGTCGGCATGGGCAATGTCCAGGATTATCTGCAGTCTTCTTGTAATTGGTGGATGGGTGGAGAATAGATTGGCAAAGAAATCCTCACGGTCTTCAAGCGGGTTAAACTGGGGACTCAGGATAAATATTGGCGATAGATGCCCGGCTGTGCCCCGCCAGTGTGTGGCAATTTTGTATAAGGCAGTAGCAAGGCTAAGTGGATTTCTTGTATATTTTATTGCTCCAGCATCGGCCCGATATTCCCTCTCCCGCGAAATGAACATATTGAGGATTTGTCCCATTATATTGCTAAAAAATAATATAATAAAAGCTGGAAGGGCAATGGGTAGATATGTCAATGACTGTAATGCTAATGCCTGTTTTTCACTACTGCTGATATCAAAAATGAATCCTTCTTCCTCGTCTTTTGTCCTTCTCTTTGTTAATATCTGATTAAAATGCTCTATAATTTCACTGAAAACGCCAAAGAGCGAACTGGCAATAGTTGTCATCACACAATCACCACTGGCAATATGTGTCATTTCGTGGGCGACAACCGCCTGTAGTTCCTCTCGGCTTAATCGCGAAAGCAAACCTTCGGTTACACCAACAACCCGTCTGCCCTTTAAATCCGCAATAGCAAATGCATTCATTGCTCCAGTTGGTATAATATATTTCTCCACTATTATACCACCAGCTGCAGCACTTATTTCATCTACCACATTTTCAAAGAAATGATGGTATTTATCCTTTTTATCAGGCGGCATTGCACCAAGCAATTTCAGAATGTTATTTATCATATTTTTATTAGAAAAATACCAGTGAATCAATGCAGCAATAATTGCCACACTGAAGACAATTAATGTATCAGGGCCGAATATATGAAATCTCAAATGGGAATTCCCAAGAGATTTCATAAAAAAAAGCAAAAGTTTAAAGAAAAGGGTAATCACAAAAAAAGTGAAAAAGTATTGGAGGATGAGAAAGAGAAATAACAAGAAGATATTGTGCGTCTTTTCCCGCTCAATATCCCAGAAGGTCTTAAAATTCTGTTTCATAATCGGGCTTGATATATATTAGCCTACGGTCAGCAGTCTATTTCAAAAATAGATTGGATTTTGATTGCGCAATGTTTGATATAGTTTTTTATTCTCGGCTCTCAGTTTTTTCTCTAATGCCTGTAGACACTTAACGAGTTCTGAAAATGGTATTTGAACAAGGAGTTGCCAGTATCCCTTGGGAACCGATTTTAGTTTATTAAATAAATCTCTGGACACGAATGGTTCCAGCAATTCAATAGCATTGTTTGCCTCAAGCACCTTGGCGATAGTAATCTTCATCTCTTCACGGAGAAGTTGCCACAAATCCTTACCCTGAAGGTGAGCAAGCATTCTTCCCAGGGCAAGAGACATAGATAGGATTGCATTCATACCCAAATTGCCCTTCCTCTGCATTATTTCAATCTGTTCTTCTATTGAGGCATTCGGAGCAAGTTTCCCACGACTGATTGCCAGTCCTTTCTCCAGCATCAATAATTTACGGTCAATCTGGGCAATGGATTTAAATTCAGAAATTTTTTGACCAATAAATTCTTTGGCAATGATATTTGTAACATTTTCCACTGCATTCTGACAGCCCTTTCCTTCATATCTTTGAACTCGATACCATAGTTTGAGGAGTTCCGGTTCATTCTTCGCCTTTAATTCTGATTCTATTATGCCCTTTTTAAATTTATATGTTTTATCGGGCTGGAGTGTAAACAGTTCAGGATACTTTTCCACCACCGATGTTTTTTCAATTGTGCTGTCAATAAGGTGGATCGCCTCGCCAGTTCCAGCCGATGTTCCCAATGGAGTAGAACCGCTGAATTTAAGAATTTTGCGATACTCCTCACTGCCGGGTATCCCCACATAAATATCGACTCCAACGGTGGGAATACCGGCATTGGTCGGTTCCTCATAGGCAATGACATCCGTGATGAACAAATTATTAAATAACTCTTTAATTGCGCTGAAATCTTTTTTCTCATATTCAAGTTGGGTGCTTTTTTCAAGGTCTTTCATTATCTTTGTAATTGAACCATACTTAAATAGCCTTTCAGTATTAGCACCGCCTCCGGCTTTTAATCCCATTGTATTTGCCGAAAGGGCAATCTGTGCCTCCATATCGTCATTTGGCGATTTGGAACGATGGGAGACGAGTAAATCCATACCTTTGCCTAAGGCAACAAGCATTGCGATTAAAGTTTCGGACAGGGTACCTATTTGATTTGCCTTTATGAGAGAGACATTCATCAAACCCTCATCGGCGCATTTTTCGATCGTGGAATCCTTCGTGGTTACAATGTCATCACCGATAATAAATAAGTTGTTCCCTAATTCTTTCATTAATAGGCGCCAGCCTTCGTAATCGTCTTCGGCGAAGGCATCCTCAAGTGAGAAAATTGGATGTTCATCAACTGCTTTTTTATACAATTCAATTAATTGGTCACGCGACATAACTACCTTTTCTTCGCTTCTCCAGAAATAATACATGCCCACGGCATCCGGTTGATTGAATTCCTCTCGGTAGGCATTACTCAATTCGCTTAAAGCCGGGTCGAATGCAAGGGCAATATCCTCACCAGGACGATAACCGATATCCTTTATTGCCTGAATTGCCATCCGCCAGAGCCTCTGCTCAGGAACAATATCCCCTGGTTCTTTCGCAATATAAGGTGCCAGACCACCTTCGAGGCCGATTCCCATCACCCGAGCACCTTCGGACTTTTCTATTATCTCTTTTAGACGGGTCTGAAGGGCAACGGTGATCATCTGCGCCTCTTCATAATTCTTTGCACATAATGGCAAAAACATCATTTCCTGCATACTGATATTACTTTCCGGATATTCTTTTTCAGTATGCCTGCCACCCATACCACAATTTCTGAATTGCCATGGTGCACTCACAATTTCGCCATCCTTTAGATGGATTGTTTGAATTCTTTTTTCCATCATCATTCGCTTTACTGCCTTTGCTTTTTCTAACCAGCCGGTTCTTGATATTTCTATCTTTTCCGCCTTCTGTTTTGCCTTTGTTTCCCGTTCTTTAAATTCACGATATTTACCCGGGTCAGCGAGGAGAAAGTCAAGCAGTCCCACAGTTCCAATACCAAGGCATAATCTGCCTATATATGTGAATATTAAGCGGTCACCAATAAGTCCAATTGCCAGAAGAATCACAGCGACGGGCAATATCACGAGTGCCATATTACCACTGATTTCAGGACCGGCGGCCGCAACGCTTAGATTGAATGGGGCTTCTGGATAATATGTCAATCCTTCTTTCTTTACTCCCGTGAATTTTCCATAGGGAATTTTGATGAACATTTCTATATACCATAATAGTTTACTAAGGCCTGAGCTTTTGTATCTTTTCTGGGCAGCGGGTAAAATATTTTCATTCAGGGCATTGAGTTTCACTGCCCTTAGGTAATGCCCCATCTCGTGGATGGCAATCCCGGTATGGAAGCTTATAAACCAGAAGATTGCTGAGATTATTGTATCAACACTTGTAAAGACAAATCCCAATACTTCCTTCCCTTGTAAATCTTTGGAAATGCACAAAATGGATGAAATAAATGCAACATGGAAGGAGACAAGGATGTGGTTGGCAATAACCCAACCCGAATGTAAATTTTGTTTTAGTTTCTCTATAATTATCTTCATAAGTTAATTATATGGAAAATATGCCTTAAGTCAAGGGTGCTTTTTAGGTTCTTCTCCAAAAGATGGGAACTCGAGAAGATATAATGCCTTAAAACTAAAATTCTCTTGATTAGACATTTAACATAAATACCCAACTGTATTGTTGCTTTTTTTTTCACTCTTTTCCATCAGTACTTAAAGATATTTTGCTTGACACATTCATTTTTCAAAATATAATTAAGTCCAGCGCCATGATTAAATGCCAGAATTGTCATAGAGAAATAAAGGAAGGGGTCTTTTTTTGCCCCTTTTGTGGTAGGTCTTTGTTCAGCGGTCAGGGCACGGGGTTTGAATGGAAATCAGATTTTGAAATTCTGGGTATTCCTTTGATTCATATTGCAACGGGCAGAGATGAAAATGGTAAACTAAGAGTTGCAAAAGGAATTATTGCAATTGGACAGTTTGCTATTGGTTTGATTACAATAGCTCAATTCGGTATTGGCATTCTTTTTGGCGTTGGACAATTTATGTTTGGTATCGCGACAATTGCCCAGTTTGCGATGGGCATTCTTTTTGGTCTCGGTCAATTTGCCACTGGTTATATTGTGATAGGACAGTTTGCATTTGGCTGGTATGCTTTATGTCAATTTGGTTTCGCTAAGTATATATGGTCACCAAAAATAAGGGACCCAGTGGCAATTGAATTTTTCAGAAATTTGTGGGAAAGAATTCTGCATCTTCGTCCTTGACTTTAGTAAAAATCCAAATATATTTTAATTATGGAACAGAAAAACTGAAACAAATCGAGTTGTATTGCATCGTAAGAGTGGCAATGTAGTAAAATGACCGACCTGTGATTTTGTGCCTGCAAAACGCTTTTTGTAAACGCAAAACGCCAACCGATTTTTCTGGTATCAAATACTTATATTTTTGTATAGGAATTTGAAAAATTCCTATACAATGGTAATGAAATTTTTCATTATAGTTAAAAAAACCACAAGATATTCAGGGGAGGATGATATGAAAATGGTCTCCGC
>JBDRWA010000051.1:0-14159 GCA_039802145.1 Caldifarciminota bacterium
TACTCCTACGCCATCAAGAATTAGAACTACTGCTCTTGCCATTGAAATATTATATACATAAATATATTTTTGTAAAGAGATTTTTTATACCAACTTGACTTTAATAAAGTTTTAAATATATTTATCCGTGCCAGCACTCATCGTTAGAGACTTGTACAAGAATTTTGGCAAGATTAAGGCAGTTGATGGTATTTCTTTTGAAGTTGGAGAAGGTGAAATCTTCGGGCTAATTGGTCCTAATGGTGCAGGTAAGACAACAACGCTCAGGATGATTGCGACTCTTTTGCAACCAGCATCAGGATTAATTGAAGTCTTTGGTTTTAATGTGGTAAGGGATGGAGCAAAAGTAAGAGAGATGATAAGTTATCTTCCTGAAGAAGCGGGTGCATATAAGAATCTTAAGGGTATTGATTATCTTAAGTTTATGGCAGGACTTTATGCGGAAGATGAACAAACAAAAGGGGAAATGATAAGAAGAGCTACAGAGATTGCAAAACTTGGCGACCGTATAAATGACCTTATCAGAAATTACAGTAAGGGAATGGTGAGAAAACTGCTCCTTGCCCGCGCCCTTATGCATAATCCAAAACTGGTTATACTTGATGAGCCAACATCGGGGCTGGATGTAATAAATTCGCTTGAAGTGAGGAACCTTATCATTGATTATTCAAAGACCGGAACGACAGTCATCGTCTCTTCCCATAATATGCTTGAAGTTGAATTCTTATCAAACAGAGTTGCATTTATCCATCAGGGCAGAATAGTTGAATCCGGTTCTCCGGTGAAATTACGTAATAAATATAATGCCGAGAATCTTGAACAAGTCTTTGTTAAGAGTGTAAGACTATGAAAAAATTTTTAAATATCTTCCAAAAAGAGGTAAAAGACCTCTTGACCTTGAGGATGATACTTCCGTTTTTAATGTCTATTTTCATATTATTCTTTATCGGACAGGTTATGCAGCGTGAAGTGGGCAAGGCAATGAAACCCATTAATATTGGTATCATAGATAATGACAAAACAAATTCGTCCTTTGCATTAATTGAGGGTTTAAAAAATACACAAAATTTAATATCGGTCATTTCTGCAGAATCTGATACCCAGGCTGTAAGGATTGCAAAAGAAAAAAATCTTTCTATGATTGTGATAATTCCTGAAGATTATGAATCAAATTTAAAAAATAAAATGAGTACTGAGATCAAAGTTTATTCAATAATAACTTCATTAAGTATCGCATCTTCGGCACAGCGTGCAAATATAAGGAATTTTTTAAAAACAATCAATCAGGGGGCAGCTGAATTATTTTTAAAAGAAATAGATCCGAATCTTAATCTGGAAGTGCTCCGCGAGCCGATAAAGGCTAAAGAATTTGTTGTGCTTAAAGATATCATTCAGCCGGGTAACGCTGCGTTTATAATTGCCTATATCTCCACCCAGACCGTGATCGTCCCGGTTGCCCTTTTGATGTTAATTGTCATAACCGGTACAATGATCGCTTCATCCATTGCCCAGGAAAAGGAGAATAAAACCCTTGAAACAATTCTTACTGTTCCGGTTTCACGATTTACCATTGTCCTTGCTAAGATGCTTGCGGCAGTAACCCTTGCTGTCGGTTTCGCATTTTTCTTTGTTCTTGCTATGGGAAATTATATGTCTTCATTTGGTAGTATGGGGACGAGTTCCCCAGCTGATTTTCAAGGGTTGGGCACAGGTATAAATCTCAGTCTTGATGGATTTAGCAAGATTTTATTAGGGTTGAGTATATTTTTGTCAATTGTTACTGCCCTTGCTTTAGCAACACTCTTGGCATTATTTGCCCAGGATGTCAAAGATGCCCAGACAACGATTATGCCGCTTACCATAATGGTACTAATTCCATATTTCTTTGCCCTGGCGTTTGATCCTGGTACCATGAGTTTTGGATTGAAGTTAATTACATTTTTAATTCCGTTTTCTCACACATTCTTTGCTTTTAAATTTTTGTTACTTGGTCAGAAAATACCGGTAATATTGGGGAATGCCTATTTAATTCTTTTTGCTATATTTCTTCTTTTCCTTGCTACAAAGGTCTTTTCTTCAGAAAGAATTTTGACAATGAAATTTAATTTAAGATTTTTAAAGATGATATGAAGGTTTTAATTCTTGGTTGTGGGATGCAGGGTAGGATTGTGGCTGGTGACCTATCTATGTCTTATATGGTTACAGTACTTGATATTGATAAAAGCAACCTCTCACAATTGCTTTGCCCGAAAGTGAATAAAATACAGTTTGATATAAAAGATCAAAAAAAACTGGTAAGATTGATGAGTGATTATGACCTTGTTGTTGGTGCCCTGCCTGCACAGTTTGGATTCTATTCGATGGAATGCGCAATTGAAGCAGGTGTTGATATCGTTGATATGTCATACTCTCCGGCTGACCCGTTTTTGCTTGATAAAGAGGCTAAAAAGGCAAAGATAAAGATTGTGCCTGATGCTGGATATGCACCGGGTTTGAGTAATATCCTCATAGGTGAAGCATGCTCAAAAATTGATAAAATTGAAAATTTAAAGATAATGGTAGGTGGCATTCCTCAGAAGCCGATTCCACCATTCAATTACCGTATTACCTGGTCACCCAGTGATTTAATTGAGGAATACACAAGACCAGCAAGGATTTATAGAAATTACCGTGTGGTTTCTGTTCCCGCACTTACTGGATTAGAGGAATTTTATATCCGCGGCATTGGTAAACTTGAGGCGTTTTACACAGATGGCTTGCGCACTTTGTTAAATACTATGCGCAAAATAAGAAACATGGAAGAAAAGACCATCCGTTATCCCGGGCATGCAATGATTTTTAAAACATTGATTGAATGTGGACTCTTTTCTGATAAAAAAATAAAGGTCGGTGAAAATTATATTTCATGTAATGAATTTACATTTGAATATCTCAGGAAACAATTGACTAAGGGCCCTGAGTATGACCTAACTATTTTGATAATTGAAATTAATGGGAAGAGAAGATACTGTATCATTGATCATTATGACATAAAAAACAAAATTACTTCAATGGCAAGGATGACAGGATATACCTGTGCCATAATTTCACGCTGTATAAAAGAGTATCCTGAATATGGCACTATTCCACCAGAGTTCCTTGGTATGAGATCAGAATTTTATAACTTCGTGATAAGAGAACTAAAGAAGCGTAGAGTGAAAGGAATTTAAAAAACTACGTACCTGCTTGATATTTTATTTCACCATTCTCAATCAAATATTCTGCACGGCCCGTAAGTTCTTTATTTAAAAATGGTGTATTTTTAGATTTTGATTTTATATTTTCTGTAGTTAATTGCCATTTTACTGATGGATTGATTATTACGATATCTGCAATTGCACCTTCCTTTATTACACCTAATTTTTCTTTTAATACCTGGGCTGGTTTAATCGTAAGTTTATCCAGTACCTCAAGCCAGGAGAACTTTTCAATATTTATAAGTTGCATAATCACCATACTTAGAGCAGTCTCAAGTCCGATCATCCCGAATGGGGCGGAAGCAAATTCAAGTTCTTTTTCTGCTTGAGTATGTGGTGCATGGTCAGTGCTGATGCAATCTATCGTGCCATCACGTAGTCCTTCAATTATTGCCCTTCTATCAATTTCACTTCTTATCGGTGGATTGACTTTGTAATTTGTATTATATGTTTCAAGGACAGTATCATTAAAGAAAAAATAATGAGGACAGGTTTCACAAGTGACATCAACTCCTTCCTTTTTTGACCGTCTTATCAGTTCTACCGAACCTTTGGTTGAGATATGGCAGAGATGCAGTTTAGCACCGGTGAATTTTGCAAGCATTAAATCCCTAGCAACGATGACTTCTTCGGCAATTGTAGGTGAACCCGCAAGCCCGAGTCGGGTTGAAACCTCTCCTTCATTCATCATCCCACCCTTGCTTAAATTTTCATCAAGGGGGTGTTCAAATATTGGTACATCAAAGATTTTTGAATATTCCAATGCGTAGCGTAAAACCCGTGCATCACTTACAGTATTACCATCGTCAGAAAATGCTTTTACACCTGCTTTTACAAGTTCTCCAAATTCAGAAATTTCTTTGCCTTCACGCTTTTTGGTAATTGCTCCAATTGGGAAAATCCGGCAAAGATTGACTCTTTCAGCTTCTTTAATTATATAGTTTACAATGCCTTCGTTATCAATGGGGGGTTCGGTATTAGGCATGCAGCAGATGGTTGAAAAACCACCCGCTACTGCTGCCCTTGAACCACTTTCAATAGTTTCCTCATCAGGCCTTCCCGGGTCACGCAGATGGCAATGCAGGTCAATGAAGCCAGGGCACACAATCATTCCACTTGCATCAATTGTTTTTACATTCTCTATCTTAAGACTTCTTTCAATTTTTTGAATACGATTTCCTTCAATCAGAACATCAGCGATGCGGTCAAACTTTGATTTAGGATCAATCACCCGTCCGTTTTTAATCAAAAGGCTATTCAATCTTACCTCCCGCGTGGATGAAGAGTATCGCCATTCTCATTGCTACGCCATTTTTTACTTGTTTCAGGATTACTGATTTAGGTCCGTCTGCCACTTCAGGGTCTATTTCTAAACCACGATTTGTTGGTCCGGGATGCATAACGATGCTTTTTGGTTTCATCTTTTTTACGCGGTCAATCGTGAGACCGTATAAATTCCGATATTCCCTTGCTGAGGGAAATAATCCTGATTCCTGCCTTTCAAGTTGAATTCTTAATGCCATCACCACATCAAAATCGCTTATTATTTCATCAAGATTATAAAAAATTTCAACATTAAGTTTTTCAATATCCAGGGGTACCAAAGTTGGTGGTGCACATATTGCTACATTTGCACCGAGTGTTTTTAACCCAAAGATGTTTGAACGAGCGACCCGCGAATGGAGTATATCACCGACAATCAGGACATTAAGATTTTTTATATATCCAAAATGCTGGCGCATCGTCATAATATCCAGTAATGCCTGGGTGGGATGTTCATGGGTACCATCACCGGCATTTATGACAAAAGCATTGAGATTTTCCGCGAGAATTTTGGGGGCGCCTGATGCGTAATGCCGAACTACCACGCCATCCACCTTCATTGCTTCAATATTTTTTGCGGTATCAAGAAGGGTTTCGCCTTTTTTTACACTTGAGGTACTTGCTGAGAAATTGACTACATCCGCAGATAACCTTTTTGCCGCTATGCTAAAAGAAATTTGAGTTCTTGTAGATGGTTCAAAAAATAGTGTTAAAATTGTCTTACCACGCAGGGCAGGGATGATTGGAATAGGACGTTCCAGTACTTCAATAAATTTTTCCGCAGTATCAAGATAATTTATTATTTCTTTACTTCCTAAGCCTTCAATTCCAAGGAGATCTTTTTTAGGGTTCATTATCTTTCACTTATTTTCAATTGCTCAATCTTGGGCTTTGGTGAATGTACCATTTTGATACGTCCCCTTTTTACTTTCACTTTCTTTATTTTCATTTTTTTATGGACAAAGACTAAATCTTGTCCATCAAGTTCTTTAAGATATACATCTACAATTTCGTTTTCTAATGTTGTTATCTTTTTTCCTATATAATCGGCCTGTATAGGAATTTCTCTATGCCCTCTATCAATTAGCACAGCAAGCTGAATCTTTTTGGGCCTTCCGAAATCAAGTATTTCTTCTATCGCAGCACGAATGGTGCGACCGGTAAAGAGGACATCGTCCACAAGGATGATGATCCGGTTATTTACATCAAAGTTGATATCAGTTCCTTCTATTATCGGTGTTTCTGAAACGAGTTGGAGGTCATCACGGTATAATGTGATATCAACTGCACCAATAGGGATTTTCGTTTTCTCGCATTGCAGAATCTCTGCGCCAATTCGCTGGGCGAGTATGTCACCACGCCTTTTTATGCCAATCAGTGCCAAATCTTTGGTCCCTTTATTTCTTTCAATGATTTCGTGGGAGATTCTTGTGATTATTCTTTTTATATCAGCAGCCTCAAGGAGTTTTTTCATAACTGAAGTTAATTATAAACAAAATTTACAAAAAGTCAAGGCTTGACGAATAAAGTTGAATAGTATATAATAGAAAATGAAGAAAGCAGTTATTGCACTGGGTGGCAATGCCATATCCAGCACTGGACGAGAAGATATTCATGTTCAATTTGCAAACACAAGAAAAAGTCTTGAAGTTGTAGTTGAATTAATAAAACAAGGTTATCGCCTTGCTCTGACCCATGGCAATGGTCCCCAGGTCGGCAATGCCCTTTTGAGAGTTGAAAGGACTGCTCAGGAGATTCCTGCACTCCCCCTGGGTGTGATTGTTGCTGATACTGAGGGAGGGATGGGTTATATGATTGAGCAGAGTCTTCAAAATAAATTGAAAAAATTAGGGATTGAAAGGGATGTGATAACAATTATTACACAGGTAATTGTTGATGCTAATGATCCATCAATTATAAACCCAACAAAATTTGTCGGACCATTCTATAATGAGAAACAGGCAGCGAAACTTGCGGAATTATTTAATTGGGTGATAAAAGAAGACCCGGGGAGGGGGTATCGCAGAGTTGTGCCTTCACCAAAACCTATAAAGATAGTAAATTCCAGGATAATCAAATATCTTGTTGACCAGAATGTGATAGTAATTGCTGCGGGAGGTGGTGGAATTCCAGTATATATTGAAATTGATGGAACCTATGAGGGTATTGATGGTGTTATTGATAAGGACCTTGCTTCAGCAATTCTTGCTATTGATATCAAAGCCGACCTTCTTACGATACTTACAGCGGTTGATTATGTTTATCTTAATTATAAAAAGCCGGATCAGAAAAAAATAGAAAGGATGACACTTAGTGAAGCAAAGAGATACTTAAATGAAGGGCAGTTTCCTCCTGGCAGTATGGGTCCAAAAATTGAAGCCGCGATTAAGTTCTTAGAATCCGGCGGAAATGAAGTAATAATAACATCACTGGAAAATGCGAAAAGAGCCTTTCTGGAAGATTTCGGCACTAAGATAGTGCCGGGTTAATAAAATCTAATATCTAAAGAGTGGGCGATAAGTTGCTGCCAGAATACCACCAGCAATTGCACTAATAATTATATTTATTATAAACATCACGATAATTGCTACAATCATATACCCTATTACCTTTTCTTTGGGCGTAGACATCATCACGGGCATTCCAAGATACATCAGGTAAAGTCCATACAGGGATGCCAAAAGCACGAGGATATAAAGAATAGGGAAGATATAAAGAATTCCCGCGACAAAATACGGGGTCATAGAATAAACCGCAAGTTTGAATGCGTTTGTCACATTCGGTACAGAATCAAAAGAAGGTGCAAGGGCATTTATTACAATTCCTTCAACATATAGGCCAACGAGCGTAAGTATAAACCAGACGATTGCCCAGACAATGGCAGAAACAAAAGGGTATCTTATCACCCCAAACATCCCCACATTGACTCCAATGAGAACATATCCCAGAAATCCAAATATCGCAGGAATCAATGCCAGCGGCACTGCATAACCAGTAAGCACCTGGGCAATACTCGTTGGCTCACCTTTGATCTTTTCCCACTCAGTTTTAGGACTGAATAGAATTCCCTTAATCCGTTCAATCATTAAAACCTCCTTTAATAGCAGATTATATATAAAATTGAGATGAAGTCAATAGCACTTAGAAATTATAGTTTATTCCAATTTTACCCGGTTCTGCTTCCAGCCCGAAACCGGGTTCTTCTTTGAATACAGCAACATTGATTATCGAAACGATGCGGTTTATTATCATAAATCCAGTCATAAATGTGGCACGCCGGAAATTTTCCCGTGCTGATTTCCTTTTCTCCCAGTATAAATTTCTGTTTACTAATGTATCCCATTCCCAGGCATCTTCACCAAAATATCCATGCTCTTTAATGTATTCTTGTTGTTTTACCGGATCATTAGGATAAATCAAACTTGCATCCCTTTCAACAAGAAGATTATATTCTTCAGAAGAATTGAAATCTTCAAGATTATCAAAGTATTCATCATCCTGGCGCAAAGGATTTGCACCCGCATGTTCGAATGCAAAAATCTTTGAAGATGATTCCATTTTATGACCAAAATAATTAAAAGTATAATATGAAACCCAGAATGAACCTTCTAAAATGAAGAATGTCCTTGCCTCATTCTTTTTCTGCAAAATCCATTCACCCCAGCCCGGCATAATTGCCGAAGCAAGGATCGGATTCATCCCCTGAAAAATTATTAGCGTCAAACCTAAAATCAATTTGCCTCCTTTCACCCTCTCATTAGCCTCTCCCTTCAAAAGAGAGGGTTAGGGTGAGGGTTTTATTTAAGTACTGCAAACTTCTTGAATTTCACTTCTTTTTTATTGCTATTCTTCGCTTCAATGCGTAATATATATACGCCATTAGACTGATTTTTAAAATCAAAATAACATTCGTTATATTCATTCGGTGTCGTGTCATATACCTTCATACCACCAATTCTATGCCCAGTAATATCTAATATATCAACCTTCACTTCAGCATTTTGATAAAGAAAGAAACGCACCGTTCCTTTTCCTTTCACCGGTGATGGATAAATATAAAAAGAACCGATAAGGTCTGAAGATTGTGAAATTTCGAAATAAACACCCCTATACAATCCCCAGTTTTTATTTGAATTCATATAACCACACCAGGAAGCAGTTCTACCCGGGAAATCCCAAATATAGATCTTTCCGGAATCACTACCACAGGCAAGTTCTAAATCACCATCAAAATCAATATCTGCTACAAATCCGGGTGATGAAAATCCACCATCACCGAACAATGGTGAAAAAACAAATTCATGATTACGATTATAAATAATCTTCAATTGTCCCGTACTCAGGCTATCTTTTGGTCCAAGACCGAAGACAATTTCTTCTCTACTGATTGTATCAAGTTCGGCAATAACGAGTGGATATAAAATATTCATATCTGTATTCAGCGGAAAGTTGTTTTCAATAGTCCCGTTACGATTGAAGACATAAAGGGTCTTGCTACTATTGGGTGAGATAATTTCAAGATAACCATCTCTGTCAATATCCGCAAGTGCCGGAGTATAATAAAAGACAGTATCAATCCAGGTTTCAAATTTTTGTTCTAAGGTATCTGAACCATAGATATAAAAAGTTCCATAGCCATTGACAATTGCTGCTTCGGGTTTGCCATCGCGGTCTATATCACCCACTACTGGTGATGAATATGTGAGCATATTATGCTGGGATTCAGTGTATTCCTTTACTACGCCGTCTTTATTTATAAGCCAGAATCTGCCATCTGCACCAAGGACACCAATGGTTCTATTAGTCTCATCAAAAACACAGGGTGTGGAATAAATCCAGGAATTGAGATAAATCGGGAAGTTTGCAATATTTGTTCCTTCAGTATTCAGACAATACAGTTTTCTATCCTCGGAACCGAATATGATTTCAAGTTTATTATCACCATTTATGTCAAATAATAAAGGCGCACCAAGAATTACACCATCAGTCCTGAATGGAAAGTTCGTTAGTGGTGTAAGGGTAATTCCATCTAAAACCCGTAAATTAAATCCTGAGCCGAATACAATATCCTCAGCACCGTCGTTATTTATATCGCCGACTGCGGTAAATGTTGTGATTGTATCAACGACTGTTGAGCGATAAGGAGTGCCGTCATGGTTATAAACATAGATATGTCCATAACGGGTTGTCGCAACTATTTCCATATCGCCATTACCATCAAGGTCGCCGTAATTTAAAGAATGAATGGATTTTCGTACCGGTAGAGAGACTGGAAATCCTTTTTGATAGATATCAAAATTAACCGACAATCTCATCAAGGTATCAAGTTTTGAAAAGATTTCTATATTCAAAAGTGATTTACCAAAATAACTATCAGAATTGGGGTTGGTAAATGGACCGAATTTGTGATTTGATTTGTTGGAGTCATCAACAAAGAAGAAATCATACTTTGAACCATAATATTCAAGTGTATCAACATATACCCAGGCATCAAAGTGCTGTATCCCATCTGCCTCTTCAACATCAATTCCCTTATGTTTCGGGTTAATCTGAATTGTATTATATCCATAATTTGCATATATCACATTGTCGTCAATGTGCCAGATTAATATTCCACTACCGGGCAAGAAGAAATCGAACTCGCCATTATCAACATAAACCGGAATTCCATCCTCAACATCAATTATTATCGTGTCTTTTTGTTTTATATCCTGCTGGCGGTTTTCAATCAAAAAGAATTCAGTTGGTGAAATGGGTATCTTAATCATTGTCTGGTTTGCGATACCAGATTGTGAAGTATCTGCTGCTGAGGCACGCAGGGTTAATAGGCTTTCGGGATGTGTTACTACAAATGGTTCAACCCAGACCGGGTCATAGGTATAGTGTCCAAAAAAGTATCTTGTCCAGGCACCCAAATTTGCCGGAATTGAACCTTCCGGCACACCAGCATCCGGCATTCCAACCCAGCCACCGGTCCCCATCAGATCAAATGCACCAACGCCGTTTGACCAGCCGCTAACATCATACAGGTCAGGCAAACCAAGAACATGACCGAATTCATGGACCGTGGTTCCGAGTGCACCAACCATATACCAGTCAACCCTTGCCATTTCAGATAAACAACTTATCGGGCATTGAATTGTATCCGTGCCATTATTTGCAATAATATATGGCACACCAAGATAATATTCTAATGCACCAGGCGGAATTGTTGCTGAAGGAATATCCCGGAATCTATAAAAATTGATACTCGTCTGAAGAAGGGTACCCGCATGAAAGACAATAATTGCATCATAATCAGAGAAATCTACGGTTTCATCCATATCCGCAGCAGCAATTGCATCGGCAACAATCCTTACCATACCCATTTCCATTGCGTAGGTATTGAACCAGACAATTCCAGTCTTTGGATCATAATGGTCATATCCGCTGTAGTATGCCATTTTATGAGGCAATTGATAACAATCCGTCGGACGGTCAGGTTTTACCGTATATGTTACATTGCAATGTCCAAATGAATTCGCTTTGTAGTAATTGTGCAAAAAATCCATCTGCCTTTCAAAATATTTTTTGGTATGGGGTGGGTCATAAAAAAGGCCATCTGATGGTGAGCCTAAACCTTTTAGATCCATCTTACCATTTCCCGTAGTCAAAGAATCGTTGTCCTCAACAAACTCTGCCCTTAAAACAAGTATGCGCAGATTCTGCATTCTTGCGCCTAATTTGGGACGTGGCAGGCCAAATTCTTTAAAGAAATGGGTTGTCTTTAACATCTGGGGTGATTTTGTTTCAACCCCTTTTGGAGCGACAAGATTAATTTTTATATTGGATTGTGGAAGTGGAGGTGGATTATAGTTTTTATTTCTCGTTATCACCACCTTCTCTGCCCCGCAGAGACTCAATAAAAATAAAATTGTAAGAATTGGACGCAAATTGACCTCCATAGCCTTAAAGTATACCTATTTTCTCGTATAAGTCAATATCAGACAATAATTAAGAATTTCTATAGGAACGCTCCCAGCCGTGATACTTACAAAAAAGCGAAGCACTTTTTCAGTCCGGGTCGGTGATCTTTCTTTTATTATTGCCATCTATATCCATAATCCATAAGACCATTCCACCATTAGTGTCATCATATCCAGAGAAGACTATCTCTTTGCCATCAGGCGACCAACGCGGTTCGATCCCCTGAGTTATTATTTTTTGTTCCACTACCAGCGTATCAATTAAATAAATATATGCATCTTTCTCATTTTCTCCCTCAGTATACCCATCGCAATAGATTATTTTTGAGCCATCAGGTGAGAATCTCGGGCTTCGGATATTTTTATTTTCAATGATAGTTTTAATAATATTCCCATTGGTGTCAGCAATGCATAGATTAAAGCCATTGCAAAATAGAAATCTATCACCAGATGGGTGCCAATCCGGGTATAGACCGCAGACAAGATATTTTCTATAACTTCCAGTAATGTCGGTAAGATAAATACCAGAGCCAGCCGGTGTAATTGAATCAGGCGGAGTACTACAATAAAGAATTCTTGAACCATCAGGAGAAACAACCGGATAAAATGAGAATGTATCTATCAATATTCTCATGATTTTTCCATTCTTTGCATCAACTTTATAAATACCTTCATAGATTATCCATCTACTGTCCTTTGTCCAATCAAGTTCGGAAAAGGTATGAACCAGAATTTGTTCTTTTCCAGTATTTAAATCCAATAATTTGATTCCCACATCACCAAAGATTGAATAATCTAATTCATTTGGTTTGAGTGTATCAAGGAGATCTTCTTTAATCATACGACAAAAAGCAATATAATTTCCATCCGGTGACCAGGCAGGATTTGTGTCATACCTCAAAGAAGTTTCATCTCTGTGGCAATAACAGATTAACATTATAAGGCTGTAAAGCTTTATAAATCTTGATTGTACAATAAAGTTGTAGATTGTCTTCTTCATTTCTGAAATATTAAGCAGTATCTAAAATTTTAATCTTATTCCAATCAGTGGCAATCTGGGCATCATATAGTATGCCTTACGCATTGTCCAATCTTGGTTATATAAATAACCCTGAATATTACGATGATTGGTGACATTTAAAATTGCGATGTAGATTTCACCAGAAAATCCTAAAAAGGAAATCTGCCTTTGTATTTCAATATCAATCCGCTGATAAGATGGTAGGCTCGTTCGCTTTGGGGCATAAACCGGTACCCATCTTTCAAATTCCCATTTTCTGCCAATGACTTCATAATAATAATTTCCGGTGGCAAGATGAACTCGCGCGCTGGCGCCAAGTTTTTTTGTTATCTTTCGGTAAACCACCAAATTAAGTCTATGCTCATTATTGGGTTTTTCGGGGTCTTCAAAATCATAGGGTGCTGGACGGCGTACCAATAAGAAACCATAAGAGAGCCACCAAAAACTATTATCTTGAGCACGTTTAATCATCAATTCGTATCCTGTAGCCTCACCCTTCCCTTTCGTTTCAAACCAGTCATTACCCATTTTAATCAGATTGTGATATTTTTTTCGATAATACTCAACCCTAACTGTATAATATTTAATGAAGGAGTAATCCAAGCCTAAATTCAGACATTGAGCATAGATGGGCTCGGGGTTATGTAATTCATATTCCAAAGGCGGAGTTTGAAAGTGATAACCCCAACCAGCATAAAGCCGGGGATTTTGGTTATAAATAAGTCTCAGGCGCGGTGAGAACTTTGGTTTTTCAATCACCGGAAACCAATCCACCCTTTGCCCGAGTTCAGCGATCAATGGTTCTAATGTGAAGAATTGTTCGGAGATGTATATAAACTTATAGTTATCAAATGTATCAACTTCCAATGAGTAATCAAACAATTTTAATCCGTATAATAAGTCTTCAATCTTCTGTCCCTGGTGCATAAATTTGAATTTACCGTAACCACCCCCGGTTTCAAATTTTAGAATATTGAAATCAAATTGCCCAGCACAATTCAAGCCGTATTTCTCTTTTAATATCTTCTCGCTCGTGCGGGCATTTTCAAATTGAGGGATTGCGCCAAAAAGCTCGCGCTCCATATCCGTATAAAATGTGGAAATTGAAACTTTTGCATTATCAGTTACTGTCCAATTCCAGTCTGCCCCCAGGGTATTCCCTGAACCTTCAACTTTTAATTCCAAAGCTTCGCTGGCAAAAGAAGTCGTTATATTCATCCCTTCTCTACTCTTTAAACCCAAAATACCAAATTCACCAAACTTGGTATAAAGAAGAATTTTACCCTGATGGTCAATATAATAAGGTAGTATCACATCTTTTAAAATTCCTATATTCTTTAGCAAAAGGTCCAGGTAGTTCCTTTTGGACGAAAAAATGAAAGAGCAGGTGGTATTAACCGGGCACAGATAAAGATACTTCGCTTCTAATAAATCAAGACTCAAGTTTCCACTGATCAACCTTGCGGGCTTCTTTGATTTGATATTCAAGACCGAAGAAATTGCATCCCCATGACGGGCAGGAAATACACCGCTGTAAAGTTCTACTTCTTCAACTAAATCCGTATTAAATGCGGAACCTACTCCAAAATAATGGTAGGGCGCAATGACTTCACG